>DATKWP010000597.1:0-10032 GCA_035529535.1 Anaerolineae bacterium
CGGCGCAGTCATCCTGGAGAACAACAGCAAACCCGACCTGGAAGAGAGCCTGGCGCGGGTGAAATTGTTTCTGCCGGGTCAAACGTCGCCGTAACGGACCCGAAACTTGCGCAAGATGCAAAACGCTGTAAACTAACGCACATTCGTCCATTCGTTCATTCGTTGTTCTGCTCCACCAGGAAAGGAGACCAATCATGACCCTTCTCATCGGGCTCGCACTCGTCGCCCTGGGACTCGCCATTGGCTTTGTCGTCACCTGGGCCCTGTACACCGGCGCGACCATCACCCTCTTCGTCGGCGTCCTTCTCGTCGTCGCCGGCGCCATCGTCGGCTTCGTCGTCGAATGGTTGATTGACGAAGCCTATCGCAAGAACCGCGAACTGCGCTACCAACTCGGCCAGCGCGGCACCGATGTGGTCGCCGTCGCTGCCAGCGCCGGCGCGCCAGCCTCCGCACCCCCCTCCGAGACGCTGGCCGACTTTCTCCGCCAGCGCGACGCGGAGCTTGGTGAACTGCGCAGCCAACTGGAGGCCACCCACGTCCAGTTGGACGGCCTACAGGGCGACTTTGAGGCCTACCAGCGCACCCACCCGGACGACCTGACCGTCATCAAGGGCATCGGGCCGGTCTACCAGTGGAAACTGCGCGACGCGGGTGTGCACACGCACAAGCAACTGGCCGCCGCCGACCCTGACCAACTGCGCCGCATGCTCGACGTCAAGGACTGGCAGCGGGTGAACATCGGGTCCTGGATTGAGCAGGCCCGCGACTGGGCGCAGAGAGAGCCATGACGCTCGAAGAGGACCTGCTAGAAGAGGAAGTCAAAAAGAAAAAACGGCGCGCCCTCCTCGTGCTGGTCGCGCTCCTCCTGCTGGGGACGCTGGCCGTATTCCCGCTCGCCGGCCTGCTCCCGCCCCCTTCCCCTACCCCCGCTACCCCCATCGCCGCAGGCCCTACCCCCACGACGGAGACAAGGGGACAAGGGGAGGGGGGGACAGGGGAGACGCCGGGAGCGGCGACTGCTACCCTCGCCGGTGTGGTCCCTGTTGCGACGGAAGGCACGCCCGGCGGGGCTGGCGGCGCTGGCGGTGAAGCGCCCACCGTCTCTGCCACGGCCACTTCTGCTCCTGCGGCCACATTGGCTGGCGGGACCCCTGCCCCGGTGGAAGGCACACCCGGCGGGGCCGGTGGTGCTGGTGGTGAAGTGCCCACCATCTCTGCCAGGGCCACTGCTGCCCCTGCGGCCACGCTGGCCGGCGGGACTCCTGCCGCGACGGAAGGCACGCCCGGCGGGACCGGTGGCGCTGGCGGTGAAGCGCCCACCATCTCTGCCACGGTCACTGCTGCCCCTGCGGCTACGTTGGCTGGCGGGACCCCTGCCCCGGTGGAAGGGATGCCTGGCGGGGCAGGCGCTGGCACGCCTGCTGCTCCCACCCCGGCAGGCCCCAGCCAACTCCCCGCTGCGGGAGCCGGTGGTCTCTCGGGAGCAGCCTGGCTTCTAGTGGGCCTGGTAATGGCCGTGCTAGGGGCACTGCTGCTGAGGGCGGGCTACGCCCTGCGCCACGCGCGGCCCCGGCAGCCGTGAGCCTGAGCCGCTTGCTGGCTGGCCAAGCCGACCGGCCCTGAGCTAGCGCCTGGCTGCGGGCGGACTGTTGTCCGCCCTGAGCGAGAGCCTGGCTGAGCGAGCACCCGGCGGCCCGACGGACTGTTGTCCGCCTGGAGCGAGTAGTGTGCGTGCCAAGCCCGATTGATCGGGCGCAGTTCCGTAGCCGGGGCACTTTATGCCCCGGCGGCCCCAGGACAAAACAAAACAAAAAGCACCGGCCCATCCATCTCCACCGGTGCTCCCTCACTTCCTACTTACAGCACCCAATCTCCATTCTCCATTCTCTATTCTGCTCCCTGCCCCTTGTCCCCTTGTCCCCCCTCCTACTCCACCACCGGCACCGTAAACCTCACCGTCGTCCCCTCCCCCCGCGCGCTCTCCACCGCGATCCTCCCCCCTTGCAGTTCGACCAGGCTCTTGACGATGCACAGCCCCAGGCCGGTCCCTGTCATCTCCCGCACTGCCGGATCCTCCGCGCGGAAGAACTTGGTGAACAGCCGCGCCTGGTCCTCCGGGCCGATGCCGATGCCCGTGTCGGATACGGCGCAATGCACATCGTTTTCTTCCCGCCACACCCGCACGCGGATCTGCCCCCCCTTGGGCGTGTACTTGTTGGCGTTGCTCAGCAGGTTGGTCAGGATCTGCACCAGCCGCGCGGGGTCGGCGCGGACCAGCGGCGTGTTTTCCGCCACCTCCACCGCCAACTGCTGTGACCGCGCCTCGATCTGCGGCCGCGTGGCCCGCAATGCGCTTTCCAGGGCCTCCGTCACCCGCAGCGGCCTCACCTCCAGGTTCACCTGGCCCGTCTCGATGCGCGTCATGTCCCGCAGGTCAGAAACCAGCACCTGCATGCGCTCCACGTTTCGGATGATCGTGCCGATGAACTCCTTCTGCTGCGGCTCCAGGGGGCCGATGGACCCCTGCGCCAGCAGGTCCGCGTAGCCGCGGATAGACGTCATCGGCGTGCGCAGTTCGTGGGTCACGAAGGAGATAAACTCCGACCTGGTCTGGTCGGCCTGGCGTACCTTCTCGCGGAGATGCGCGTTCTCGAAGGCAATCGCGGCGCAGTCGGCCAGCCCAATCAGCAACTGCCGGGCACGCCCGGAGAATGGCTGGCCACTCATGCAGTTGGCCACGGCGAGTACTCCGGTGGCCCGCTCGCCCGACTTGAGGGGCGCGCATAACATCGTTTCGCTGCCCGCCACCTCCCCGCTGCGCACCACCTCGGCCGCCAATTCCTCGGCGCTGCGGCGTGCCGGCTGGTGGGTTCCACCCGGGACCCGCTGGCGATAGATTTCCGTCCGCACCTCGCCGCTCTCCGCATCCACCAACATCAGCCCTGCCTCCTCCGCCTCGGTCACGTAGAAGGCGGCGTCCAGAATCCGTTCCAGCAACTGCTTTCTGGAAAGCAGGGCCGTGGCCGATTTTCCCACCCGGTACAGCGTGTCCAGTTCCCGCACCACCCCTCTCAACTGCTCGTTGGCGGCGGCCAGGCGTTGGGTGAGCGCTTCCTTTTCCCGGTACAGGCAGGCCTCGGCCAGCGCCCGCTCGATGGCCGTCTGCATCTGCTCGGCGGTGAAGGGCTTGATCAGGCAATCCTTGACCCCCTTGCGAAAGTGCTCGACCGTGATGGCCTCGGAACCGTGGGAAGTGATCAGGATGACGGGGATGTCGGCCTGCTGCACACGCAGTGCGTCCAGCACCTGAAAGCCGTTGAAGCGGGGCATTTCCAGGTCGAGCAGGATCAGGTCTGGAGCATCCGCCAGCGCCATCTCCAGCCCCTCGACCCCGTCGGATGCCTCCAGCGTGGTGAACCCCTCCTGGCTGGCCAGGGCCTGCACGATGAACTCTCGTACGGGCTGGCTGTCGTCTACCACGAGTATGCGTATGTCCGTCGTCATCTCATTCTCCCAGGGGACGCAATGATGCCGGGCGCAGGCGGCCGGCGGCCCATCCTGCGTTCAGCGATACCGGTCGTTGACGCTCTCATTATATCCTGCTTGAGCACGTCCGTTCATTACGGGAGGGTTACGGTTGGGTAACAACCGGCAGACGGAGTGTTGACTTTCCTCCAGGATTGGCTTATACTAGTGGCCGGTGCGAAATCCTTGAGGAGGATATACCATGGCGAAACTGGAAATCATTGAGGGGATTGGTCCGGCGTATGCGGAGAAACTGCGCGCCGCCAGCGTTCGCAGCGTGCATGCGCTTCTTCACGCTGGCACCACCCCCGCACGGCGCAAGGCCCTGGAGGAAAAGACCGGCATCGGTGGCGAGCGTATCCTGGACTGGGTCAACCGGGCCGACCTGCTGCGCATCCGTGGCATCGGCGAGGAATACAGCGACCTGCTCGAGTGGGCCGGAGTGGATAGCGTGCCCGAACTGGCCCAGCGCAACCCGGAGAACCTCCACAAGCAGATGCTCGAGATCAACGCCGAGAAACGGTTGGTGCGCCGGCCTCCTTCCCGCGACATGGTCACCCGCTGGGTGGGGCAGGCCAAGACCATGGAGCGGATCGTCTCGTACTGATGCGGATCAGTAGATCCGTGGACCAGTAGGTCCGCAGATCTGTGTGCGGTCCAGTTGCTGCGCCTCTGGGGACCGCTTGCAGCCTGGCCCAGCGAGGTTGGGGCGATGCGCCGCGCCGCCTTGCGGCGACCATCGCCCCGGCCTGTCTCGATCTCCCCGGGCTGGCGATGAGCGTGCGCCCAGAACCTGGCCCCACGTCCTTCCGGCCTGGGCCAGTGCCGTCCACGTTGAGGTGATGATCGTGTGAGCAGCCCTGACGACAAGACAGGTATCTCCATCTCTCCCCTCCAGCAGGCCTGGGCCACGTTGGTGCGTCTCGTCGGTACCATCGCCGGTGCGGCCAGCCTGACCTTCGGCATCGGCTTTGTGTTGGTCAACCTGAGCCTGCTCAAGCACGGCATCTACGAAGGCGGGCTGGTGCGCGAACAGTTCGTGAGCGCCGGCATCTCCTTCATCGTCCTGCTGGCGGGTGCGATTCTCATCGCCATGGCCGCTTACCCGCTGGCCAACCGGCTGCTGAACCGGTTCCCTCTCATATTCCGCATGCTGCTGGCCGCCGTCGTGGCTGCCGGGTTGGACTATGTGCTGGTCCTGGCGGTGTGGGGATTCATCGGATTCCGCTTCTTTTCCTGGCCTCTGCTCGTGTGGACCTTTGTCAGCGGCTGGCTGGGCCTGTTTCTGCTCTACGCCGACCGGATAGACTGGGCGCAGAGGGCTTTCTTCCGCCGGCCTCTGCCCTCCGCTCAACCCCAGCCGGCCGGCGAGACCAAGGCCCCCGTGCCCCAGATTCCGAGCCGGGCCGAATCCCCAGCCTACCTGACCATGCTGGGCATCGTCTTCTTTGTCCTGCTCCTCACCTACGGCCAATACGTGTACGAGACCCTGCCGGCCGCCCTGGGTGGGGGATTGCCCGTCGTCGTCCAGTTCACCGGCCGTGAGGAGAGCATGGCCATCCTGGCCCACATGGGGGTCCCTCTGGATAGCCCCACCACCACCGGCCAACTCGAACTCATCGGGCAGACGGGCAGCCGCTACATCGTCTTCGTCCGCCAGACCAGTTGGGAGAAATCGCGCGCGACCGACCAGACCCGCGTGATCAGCCGGCGCACCGCCCTGGCCTTTGCCAAGAGCTTTGTGGAGGGCGTCCATTACTACCCATCCGAGTATCACCTGACCGACGAATTCGCGGCCGTCACCCACGTGCAGCGAGGGGACGAACTGGCCGCCCAGCAGTTCTACGATGGGGCCATCGAAGAGTACACCGAGGCCATCCGCCGCCGGCCGGATTATGCCCCCGCCCATTTCAAGCGCGGCCAGGCCTACGTGGTCAAAGCCCGCAACACCCCCGACCAGCAGGGGCGCTTCGCCAGCCAGGCCGTGGAGGACCTGGAGTGGGCCAGCGGGCTGAACCCTGGCGAAGTCCTCTACGCGTACAACCTGGCCATGGCGCAGGCCCTGGCCGGCCTGCACTGGAGCGCGGTGGGGACCCTGCGCGACGTGGTCAGCCGGGCGCCATCCTACCGGGACCAGGCGCGGGTCGAGCCTCTCTTCGACCCGCTGAAGGTGCGGGCCGACCTGAACTTTGGCTTCGAGACCATCCTCTTCGATAGCGTCGTGGACGCCGGCCGCGCCTACGCCGCCCAGGGACAGGAGCGCTACGCCGTTGCCCAGGGAACCACCGACGCCCAGACCCGCCGTGAGGCGCTGGCCCAGGCCGCCCTGGCCTATGGCCGGTCCGTCACCCTGACGGCTGACCTGCCCCTGGAACAGGCCAGTTACCGGGTCGCCCTGGCCACCATCTACCAGGACCAGGGGCTACCGGACCTGGCCGTGCTCCAACTGGAGCAGGCGGCGGACGCGGCCCCGGACAATGAGGCCTACCACCTGTCGCTGGCCCTGGCCTACGCGGGGCAACTGCGCTGGGCCGATGCTCAACGCCAGTACGAGGAGGTCCTCGAGCGCAACGACCAGAACGTGAGTGCCTGGCTGGGCAAGGGGAACGCCCTGCTCCAGCGTGCCGACCACCGCCGGGCGGCGGACGCCTTCCAACGGGCCAGCGTCCTGGCTCCGGAGCAAGTGACCGCCTGGTATGGCCTGTACGCGGCCCGCCTGGCCTTCGCGCCGGCTGAGGCCGAAGCCCCGCTGCGCCAGGTCGTGACCCTGGATCCCACCTACGGGGTCACGGCCACCCAGGCCCTGCGGCAGGCCGAACTGGAGACCGGTGTCCGTGAGCGCCTGGAGGCTGTCCTGCGGGCGGCCGAAGCAGCCACGCGGGGCGATGCCTTCCTGAAGGCGGGCGACCTGGCACAGGCGATCAACGAGTACACCACTGCCATCGGCAGTGACCCGGGCAACCTCGTCTACCTGGTCAAACTGGGGGACGCCTATCGCCAGCAGGGTGACGCCGGCGCGGTCGAAGCCTACGCCCAGGCGGCCGACGTCTACCGCCGCCTCATCGAGCAGGCGGCGGGTGAGCCCTCCTACCACTTCCGCCTGGCGACCGTCCTGGTGGCCCAGGGGGAGGATGCGGCTGCCCTCGATGCCTACAACACCGCCATCGGCCTGGCTCCCAACGTGGCCGCTTACTATGCGGCGCGTGCCCTGCTCTACGCCCGCTTGGGCCGCCCCGGCGACGCCATCGCCGGCTACGAGCAGGCGATCAGCCTCGACGCCGGCAATTACGTCTATTATGGCCGGCTGGGCCAACTCTACTACGCCCAGGCGCGCTACGATCAGGCCATCGCCACGCTGACCACCGCCATCGGGCTGAATGCCCAGTATGCGCCGGGCTTCTACTATCTGGGGCTGGCCCACCTGGCCGTTGGCAATGCGGAGGCCGCCCGTACCGCCTTCACCAACTGTACCGCCGTGGCCCAGGACGACGTCCAAGGCAGCCAGTGCCAGGAGCAATTGGCGCCCCTGGTGACCCCCATGCCCTGACGGAGCGCTGTCATCAGCCCACGACCCGGCCAGGTCGTACGGCGTCAGGGTCAATCCCCCCAAGTCTGTGCCGGTCACGTTTTCCAGAGAAGACCGCGTGATCGTGCTGGCTGAAAACTGAACTCTAGGACAACTTTCACATTTCTTTCACGCCATGTGAACCAAAGCGTGGTAGGATGATGATGTCGTTGGTTCTAGGGCCTCGCCGCATCAGGGCGATGGCCCGTTGACATGCAGGCAGAAAGGTAAACCGATGAACAGCCCTGAATTTACCGACAACGTCATCACCCAGGTGCACACACTGGTGCGGGCGATCGAGTCGCTGGATACGATTGAGTCGAGCGACCCGTTTGAGCGGGCGTTGGCTGACCTGTTCCTGGCAGCCTACAAGCGCCGGCTGCGGGAGGTCGTCCAGGCCGCACCGCCGTGGGTCGCAGAGCAGGTCTCGAGTGCCAGCCTGGTTGCCCTGTAGGCCATCATACGTTCCCCTCCCGTTCAGGGAGGGGCATAAACCTCTCCCAGTTCCCGATCCAGCCTGTTCAGGTCCACCAGCCACGCGCTGTGGGCCTGGGCCAGGGAACGGGCCGCGCCGGTGAAGCCGGCCCGGCCGAACACCGCAACGGTTACCTGCCATTCCTCGCCTGCGTCGTAAGTCCTGCAACACCCTGGCTGATTTGTTCTCGACCAACTCGCGCACGGCGTCCCTCCCCACCGGCTCCGCGCCTCACTTGCACTCTCCCAGCAGGATGGCCCGCTCGCGCCAGTTGATCGCCACTACGTCCGCCTGTGCCTGGCGACTCCAATGGCTGCCGACCTTAAACAAGATAAGACACATGCAGATTATACTAATCTGCATGTGTCTTATTCTACCATCGTCGAGAACCAGAGGCAAGCCAATGCGCTGGCTCCCTCTTCCCCCAAGATCCCCAGGGCCGCCGGCGAAGCGCTGGGCTGCTGGCTGGCTTACAGGGCGTGGCTCTAACTCTGGCCACGTGAAGCCAGGCGTACCGGGCTCTCAGGAGGGCAACCTGGCATTGAGTTCGGTACGTGCCGGCCCGCTCCCGGTGGCCCTGGGTTTCGCGCTGAAATGGGCACTACTGGCTAATGGCTGCAACCGGCTGGCTCTGCGAGAGGCGGCTGGGAGCAAAGAGACGGACAACGTCACTAGGACGTCTTGCCCAAGCAATCCAGACACAAGATCTCACAGTTGGAGAGCACGTCGCCGACAAACGCGTCAATCTTGTGTGCTTCCCAGGCGCCGCGCTTTCTCCCTCCTCTCATCTCGAAGCGCAGCTTCTCGTTGCATCGCCCGTGCTGGTGGCTATGCGCCGGCCTCTTGCATTCGCAGCGTCCGCCACTCCTGTTCCACGCTGCCTCAACCACTTGAGTGGGAAATGGCATACGGTCACCTCCTACCCTTAGACTTCAGGTTGCCCTGTAATCATTATACCACACTTGGGTGCAGTTTGGGTAAATGGGGTGATCTCCTTCACCTACCATGCCCACGACGGCACGGCGGATTCCAACATCCCAAAAGCCAAGCGTTGAACCGGTCAACGCTCAGCGTAGAAAGCGATGCCGACAGTGCCCGGCCCGGCGTGCGTGCCGATGGCGGGACTGACTGTGGTGCGATAGATCGTGGAGATGCCAAAGCGCTCCCTGACCTGTTTGGCCACAGCATCACCTTCCTCGGGACTGTCCACGTCAAGGATGGCTGCTTCCGCCATCCGTTTCCCGCCCAGCCGTTCCTCCGCGACTTCTAGCATCCGTGCGATGGCCTTATGCTTGCTGCGCACCTGGGCCAGTGGTTCAATGGTTCCGTCCGTCAGGTGCAACAGCGGCTTGATGTTCAGGGCGGTCCCCATCAGCCACCTGGCTCCCCCGATGCGACCGCCCCGGTGCAAGTATTCCAGCGTGTCCACGGCGAACAGCAGGTGCACCCTGTCCCGCATCTCCTCGGCTGCCGTAACGACCTCGTCGAGGGATTTGCCGGCGGCAGCTGCGCGCGCGGCAGCCAACACGATGAAACCCAGCCCCATCGAAGTCGAAAGCGCATCTACCACGCGGATCGTGAGATCCGCCAGTCGCGCTTGCGCTGCCTGCGCGTTGGCCACAGTGCCGCTGAGTTTTGAGGTCAGAAACACGCCGACGACAGCATCGGCGCCGCTCGCTGCCTGCCGGAAGAACTCCTCAAACTCTCCGGCAGATGGTTGAGACGTAGTCGGAAAGGTCTGGGCGCTCCGCAGGCGGCGGTAGAAGGTGGGTGGGTCAATGTCCACTCCGTCCCGGAGGCGTTCTTCGCCCCAGATGACCCACAGGGGAATCACCGGAATGCTCAGATCGCCCAAGGCTGCTTCAGGGATGTAGGCCGAACTATCCGTGACCACCATGATCTTGTGACTGCTCATCATAACCTCCTCGCACTTGGCGTTAAAAACACGATAGATATAACACTGTGCCCACACATGGGATGCGCCCGCGGATAAGAAAGAAGCCCCCTCATCTGATCTGCAGGGTCGGGGCGGTCTTGTGTGAGCGAGATTACGCCGGGGCAGCGCAGCAAGTATTGACTTTTGCGCCAGGTTGCACTGTACTGGGGATTACCATGCAGTAAAAATCACCTTATACACCAGGCACGAACGACGTGAGGGGCAACAAGAACTGCTGGAGGAATGGTATGACACCTTCAGATATTAAACCAAGTGAGCGTGTTAAAGATGTACATTTTACTGAAGATACCTTGAGCGTAGACCTGATTGACGGACGCACGATTACTGTGCCGCTGGTATGGTATCCCAGGCTGCTATATGCCACGCCAGAACAACGCATGAATTGGCAGATATGCGGTGGTGGTTATGGTATTCATTGGCCAGATATTGATGAGGATTTGAGTACAGAAGGGTTATTGCAGGGTGCCCCTGCTCCTCGTAGTCGGATGCCGGTAGGCGTGGCCGCCT
>DATKWP010000598.1:0-2964 GCA_035529535.1 Anaerolineae bacterium
CGTGACGCCGGGCAGGCGGATGCGCTCATAGACGCCTGGCGGCGTCGCATAGTTGCTCAGGTCCTGAATGAGATCGAAGCTCCGTTCCGCCTCCACCCAACCACATGCCTCGAAGAACGGCCAGGCCCCGGGCAGGTACAGTGGCACACCGGGCCAGAAATAGGACAGTCCACCCCCACCCAATTGAACGCTGTCTACGCCTCGCGTCTTGAGGATGTCCAGGGCCCGCTCCATCAGGGCGCGCCCGATTCCCTGGCGCTGGTAGCCAGGGTCCACCATAACGGCCATAAGCTCGCCACGCGGCGCAGATCCGCCAGGAACGAGCCACGCCTGCGCTCCAACAAAGCCCACTACTTCCTGATCCACCTGAGCAACCACGTGATCGCCCGGCTGATACGCCGTGCTCCCAATCGTGACGTAGTGGAATGTGGCCTGGGAGAGCGGCCACGCCTGGCCCAGCGTGCGCTGCCACAGCTCATACACCTGCTCTTCGTCGCGCTGGGGGTCGTATGTTCGAATGGTTGTGTTCAAGTTCTCCATCATCACTTCCTTGCCCAGAAGATGGCGCGCTCCGATGCTTGGGTATAAGGATTCCCTGCTCGATCCCCATACAACCGCTCAACAACAAAGCCCTGGCTCTCCAGCCAGGTCTGTACCTCGGCGGTGCTGACCGGATGTTTCTGCTGAATGTACTCCTGCTCGACGACACTTCCATCAGGCAGCGTCACCTTCGTGCGACGGCGAAACCTGGCCAGCCGGCGCGGCACATCGTACCAGATCGTTTCTATGGTACTCTCGATCCATGTACCATCGGTGCAGGTTCCGCTCGGGAAGCCCTGGTTCACACCCGGTTTCCGCCACGCTTCATCGAGATCCCCCTCCATGTGGTCGTTGTCCACATAAATGTACCCGCCCGGGCGCAGGGAAGCGGCGGCAGAGACGATGCATCCCTCCTGCTCCCGGGGCGTCGCTAGTTCGTAAAAGCAGTTGCCGCCCAGGACGACCAGGTCGAATCCCCGCGGCCACGGTTCACGTGTCACGTCGGCTTCGATCAGGGTAACGCGACGTTGCACCTCTTCGGGCAATTGCCTTATCTTTTCCCGCGCGCGGGCCAACATGCCCCTGGCCTGGTCGGGCCCCACCAGTTGGTGGCCGTCGAGGGCCAGGGGGATCAGAATGCGGCCGGTCCCACAGAATGGCTCCAGGATGTCCAGCGGCCCGCGTCCTCCGACCAGGCGGCGGATGAGTGCCACGTCGTCGGTGCACGTCTCGACCTGGTCGTAGATTTCAGCGACGTGCGGTTCGACGTCGTACATATTCACAATGATATTACACCTCGGCATCCTCATCTGGACCAACCAAATCAGGCCAGAACGTTCTTCGCATCTCTGTCCGCCAGTCCGTCAGGCGTTCTCTCAAGTCCTCTGGGGTCTCCTGCCCATAGGTCAACTCATCGAGGAATTGAACCACATCGGGCAGTTTTCCTTCAATCAGGTTGACCCCCACAGGCCGGCATGGACGGTCGGGCTGGTCACGGAGGGAATAGTGAAACTCGTGGATCAGCCGGTCCACGGCGAGAAGCCTCTCCTTCGGCGCCCGTGCCGCACTATAGTCCCTGACATACCTCTGGAATGCCTCGACCGCGCCACCAGCATTGAGCTGCTTGCGCTTGAAACTCAGGGCATACTCTCCCCACGTGATCTGCCAGCCACACTCCGAGCACGTGATCACTTCGTCCCGCTCGTCGCCTTGCCGGGCACTGCGCTTGATGACCGTGCGCTCTCCACGCCTGGCACAACGTGGGCACTCGATCCTGCCACGTTTCGCCTCGTGGATGGCGAGGATGTCCCTACAACGCAGCAACAGGGTGATCCCCACGTCGTCCAACAGCTCTTCATCGAGTATGCCTTGGGTATCCGATTCGTACAACCGCCGGATTTTCCACTTGGGCGCCCGCGGTGACCACTGAACCTCGCTCCGTCCGTCTGCCATAGGCTTTCTCCTTGCTACCGCCTCGGTACCTTCCCCTTCGCCTGGCGCTGGGCGACGATCTCGTCGACCAGGCGATCCGGCACCAGGTCGTAGCGGCGGAACTCCAGCGTGAAGGTGACCCGGCCCTGAGTGAGGCCACGCAGGTCGGTGGCGTAGCCCCGTACCTCGGCCAGTGGCACATCCCCCTCCACCTTGCAGGTACTGCCCCGCACGTGTACTCCGTTCACCGATGTTCCGCTCCAACGCCAATATGACAGAGACAGTGCCCCCCATCACCTTCCCTATTGACCGCAGCGAGGAATGCACAATCAGGGTCATCCCTTCGCTCACTCCAAGTCGTCTCAGATCTGAGGTCAAGGAATCACCGGTACTTTTCCCAATAAGTGACCGAAGGCCCGGCCCACTGCTCGAACGCCAGCGTCCCAGTCTCATCCTGCGGCAGTCTCCCTTTCTCCCGCTGCCAGTACTCCCAAAAGCTGAGTTTCAGGCTGAGCATATAGAGTTGCTGCAACTCGACAAAACCAGACCTCGCAGGCTTGTGTTCCAGATACGCCTGGGCGAACGTGTCGGCCAACGCGGGTTCCCGTTCCAGGTACATTGTCACCGATAACGAGAGATCCGCCGCGCCGTCCCCGAAGTGCGCCGTCATCCAGTCGAACACGCCGCCCACCTGCCAGCCGCCCTCAGCGCGCTTCACGACCACGTTATGCTCTCCAAAGTCCGCGTGCACCACGCAAGGTCGGTAGGGAGAGTCAAACACAGGCATGGCCTCAGCAACTATGGATTCTGCCCACCGCACGTCGGAATCGGTGGTGTGGTCGTTATAGCTCAAAGATTCGGACATCTTTGTCCTGATGCGCTCCACCACCCACGCCCGATATCCTCCCTCGAAGGGCTGCACGCCACCTGTCTCGGGATCGTACTTGCCGGCGTGATCCCACGTCAGCGCCTGCATCTTCAACAACGTCTGGG
>DATKWP010000599.1:0-3771 GCA_035529535.1 Anaerolineae bacterium
GCACCAGCCCGGAACGTGCGCAGTACCATTTCGGGCGACACGCGCCCTGAGCACATCACGCGGATGGGCAACACGTTGGCCGGCGACTGCATGCGGGCGACGCCAGCGTTGTCGGCCCCGGCGTAGGTACACCAGTTGCACATGAAGGCGACGATCCTGGGCTCGAATTCTACATCCATGCGAGCACCCCCTCGATTTGAGCGACGATCTGTTCGTCGGTAAAGTGTAGTGCCTCGATGGCACCGGCCGGGCAGGTGGCCACGCAGGTGCCACACCCTTTGCAGAGCGCCGGATTGACCTGGGCCTTGCCCTCGACGCGCGAGATGGCCGTGTACGGGCAGACGATGATACAGTCACCGCAACTCACGCACCGCTCGGTGATCACCTCGGCGGTGGTGGGCGAGATGGTGACTTCCCCCTTGTCCAGCAGCGCCAGGACCATGGAAGCCGCGGCACCGGCGTGGGCCACGGTGTCTGGCACATCCTTGGGGCCCTGGGCACAACCGGCCAGGAACACGCCGTCGGTGTTGGTCTCCACCGGGCGCAACTTGGGGTGCGCCTCGGCAAAAAAGCCATCCTCCGAGCGGCTCAGACCGAAAAGCGAGGCCACCTGGCTGGCGTCGTGCGGGGCTTCGATGGCCGAACTGAGCACGACCATGTCCACGTCCACCGTGACGACTCGGCCCAGGTCAGAGTCCTCCCCCTTGACGCGCAGTTTGCCGTCCGGGAGCACCTCGACCTGCGCGCCACGGCCACGCACGAAGGTGACGTTCTCCTCCTGCACTCGTTCGTAGAACTCTTCGTAGGCTTTGCCGAACGAGCGCATGTCCATGTAGAACTCGTACACTTCGGCGCCGGTCTTGTCGCGCACCAGGTGGGCCTGCTTGAGCGAGTACATGCAGCAGATGCGGGAGCAATAGCGGTGAGCATTGTGGTCGCGGCTGCCCACGCAGTGGATGACCGCCACGCGCTCCGGTTTCTTGCCCTCGGCGGTCAGGATCTCTCCGCCGGTGGGGCCGCCGGCGTTGGAAAGGTGTTCGAACTCCATGCCGGTGACGATGTTGGGCGACTTGCCGTAAGAGTACTGGGAAAGTTGAGCCGGGTCCCACATCTGGAAGCCAGTGGCGACGATGATGGCCCCCACGTCAATTTCGACGATCTCATCCTGCTGGTTAAAGTCCACCGCGCCGGCCTCACACATCATCTGGCAGGCCCCGCAGGCGTCCGGGATCTGGCCGTCGGACCGGTCGTTCTGGCGGAAGCGGATGCACACGTCGGTGTCAATCACCGGCAGGCGCGGCACCGCCTGGAGCGAAGGCACCCAGATGGCGCTGGTCGGCCCCAGGGGCTTCTCCTGGTAGATCGCCGCCTGTTCCAGCACGATCTCGATGGCACCGGTGGGGCACATGATGGTGCAGGCCCCGCAGCCGATGCACTGGCGGGTCTTTTCCAGGAAGGGCGGCCCCACGCGGCGCTCGATGCCGCGCTCGGAAAAGTTCAACACGTCGGCCTTGACCAGTTCGTGGCAGGTGCGCACACACAGCCCGCACAGGATGCACTTTTCGTCCGGGTCATCCGTGGGGAACGGAGGCTCCATGACCCCGTACTGGCGGGCCAGGTTTTGGATGAGCGGGACGTTGGGGCAACGCGAAAGAATCAGCCCCAAGATGACCTGGCGGGCCTCCATCACGGCCGGGGAGTGGGTTTTGATCTCCAGCCCATCCCACGCGGGATACGTGCAGGCCGTCTGCAACACGGAGTGGCCGTGACGGATGATCTCGACCGTGCA
Organism: Anaerolineae bacterium; assembly: GCA_035529535.1. Taxonomy (GTDB): domain Bacteria; phylum Chloroflexota; class Anaerolineae; order B4-G1; family B4-G1; genus DATKWP01. The sequence continues at coordinate 1,790 of DATKWP010000599.1, forward strand.
CAGGCGGCAAGCCCCGTGGACTTCGAGGAGGGGATGGTGGCACAGGGTAGGAATCTCGATCCCGTTTGCTCTGGCGACCTCCAGGACCGTCTGTCCCTCTTCGGCGTGGACTTGCTGTCCATCAATGATCAACGTAGCCATATCGTGTTCCTCCCCCTTATCTCACGGCCACCGCGTCGAACTTGCAGACGTCGTGGCAAATGCCGCACCGGATGCACCTGGCCGGGTCAATCACGTGGAGCACTTTTTTGTCGCCGGTGATCGCTTCCTGCGGGCATTTGCGGCGGCAGAGGCCACAACCGACGCACGGCCCCTCGATGATATAGTATTCGATCAGCGCCTTACAGACGCCGGCCGGGCACTTGTGGTCCACGATGTGGGCCACGTACTCGTCGCGGAAGTAGCGCAGTGTGCTGAGCACGGGGTTGGGGGCCGACTTGCCCAGGCCACACAGGGAGGCTGATTGCACCGTCTTGGCGAGTGCCTCCAACGTCTGCAGGTCGGCCATTTCCCCCTGCCCCTCGGTGATGCGGGTCAGGATCTCGAGCATGCGCCGGATGCCCTCGCGGCACGGCGTGCACTTGCCACACGACTCTTCCTTGAGGAAGTCCAGGAAGTAGGCGGCGATGTTCACCATGCAGGTGTGGTCGTCCATGACGATCATGCCGCCGGAGCCCATCATCGAGCCGGCCGCGGTCAGGCTATCATAGTCCACCGGCAGGTCGAGCAGGCTGGCGGGGATGCACCCTCCCGACGGCCCACCGGTCTGGATCGCTTTGAACTCTCTGCCGCCTGGAACACCGCCGCCGATGTCGTAGACGATCTCGCGCAGGGTGATGCCCATCGGCACCTCGATCAGGCCGGTGTTCTCGATCTGGCCGACCAGGCAGAAGGTCTTGGTACCCTTGCTCTTCTCCGTGCCGACCGAGGCGAACCACTCGGCGCCGTTGTTGATGATGAGCGGGACGTTGGCCCAGGTTTCCACGTTGTTGAGGGCGGTTGGAAGGTCCCACAGCCCGCGTTCGGTGGCGTGGAAGTGCTTGGGGCGCGGCTCGCCGACCTTACCCTCGACCGACTGCATGAGGGCGGACGACTCGCCACACACGAAGGCGCCTGCACCGCGCACGATCTTGAGGTCGAAATCGTACCCGCTACCCAGGATATCCTGACCCAGCAGGCCGTACTCGCGCGCCCGCTCGAGCGCGATGCCGAGGTTCTTGACCGCCAGGGGGTACTCGTCGCGCACGTAGATGTAGCCCTGGTGGGCGCCGATGGCGTAGGCACCGATGATCATGCCCTCGATGACGGAGTGCGGGTCCCCCTCCATCAGGCTGCGGTTCATGAATGCGCCCGGGTCCCCCTCGTCGCCGTTGGCGACGACGTACCTGGCATCGCCAGGAGCCTTGCGGGTTGATTCCCACTTGCGGCCGGTGTGAAAGCCGGCCCCACCCCGGCCCCGCATACCTGATTTGGAGACCTCGGCGATGACTTGCTCGGGCGTCATGGAGGTGAGCACCTTGCCCAAGGCCTGGTAGCCACCGAGCGCGATGTATTCTTCAATGGATACAGGGTCAATCATGCCGCATCTGCGCATGACGTGGCGCACCTGTTTGCTATAGAAAGGAATGTCCTCGTAGCGGCAGATGGCCTGGTGGCTCAGCGGTTCCTTGTAGACAAGCCGCGTGAGAGTCCGGCCCTTGACCAGGGTTTCTTCAACCAATTCGGGCACGTCGGCCGGCTGCACGTTGGTGTAAAAGAGGCCGTCCGGCTCGACCAGGAGCACAGGCCCCATGGCACACAGGCCCCGGCAGCCGGCCTCGACGACGTCCACCTCGCCGGCCAGGCCGCGCCGCTCGATCTCCTCCTGAAGGGCCGGGATCAGTTCCGGCCAGCGGCCATGAAGACAACTGACGAGTACGTCTGCACGATGTCGTTCAGCCATCACCTTACCCCTCCTGCTTACGGATGTACTCATCCGCGGC
>DATKWP010000600.1:0-4081 GCA_035529535.1 Anaerolineae bacterium
CGGGAAGGTTGCCAGGCAGATGATGAGGCGGTCCTGGGCCTGTAAGACAAGCACGGGCACGCCGTACACCGCAGACAGATTGTGAGCGGTCAACGCCGAAGCGGCCGGGGCGGCCGACCATACTTCGCCCTGCTTCATCAACACCACAGTATCGGCCACGGCTGCCGCCACGTTGGGATCGTGGGTGGTCAAGACCACCGTCACCCCGGCCGCCGAGAGGCGGCGCAGAATGCGCAGAATGCGCTCCTGGTTGCCCAGGTCGAGGTGGGACGTCGGTTCGTCCAACAGCAGAATGCGCGGTTCCTGGGCCAGCGCACGGGCCAGTATGATCAACTGGTGTTCGCCGCCGCTCAACGCAGAGACGGGGCGATCCTGCAACGCACCGGCTCCGGTCATCTCCAAAGCCGCCGCTGCCACCTGCCGGTCGGTTGGACGGGGCATCTCCAACGGCCCCAGGTACGGCGCCCGGCCCATCAACACGTACTCCAGCACAGAAAAGTTGAACGTGATGGCCTCACTCTGGGGTACCAGCGCCACCAGTCGCCCCATCTCCCGCCGGGTGTAACTGGCCTGGGGCCGGCCCGCCAGCCGGATCGTTCCCCGGCCAGGCGAGAGCAGGCCCAGGATCAGGTGCAGGAGCGTCGTCTTGCCGGAACCGTTGGGCCCGAGAATGGCGGTGATCGAGCCGGCAGGGATTTCCAGCTCAAGTCCCTGCAACACCGCCTGCCCCGGATGCCGGATGTACCCATCCGCCCCATCCATGCCATCGTACGAGAACCACAGGTCCGCTACGTCAATGATCGCTCGAGTGTTCATTGCGCCAATCTCACGCCCCTGCTGCTCATGAGGATCAAGAAAAAGGCCGCCCCAAGGAGGGAGGTGAGAATACCGAGCGGAATCTCACCGGCGGTTAGCGTGCGCGACACGTCGTCACACAGCAGGGTGAACAGGGCCCCGATCAGCATCGAGGCGGGCAAGGCGCTCTGGGCATCGGCGCCCACCAAGCGCCGGGCGACGTGTGGGACGATCAGGCCGATCCAGCCCACTGCCCCGGCCACTGAGACCACGCCGGCCACCGCCACCACCGCTGCCGCCAGGAGCAGCGTCCGCTCCCGCCTTGGCGCTGTCCCCACGGAGAAGGCGGTTTCCTCGGGCAGGGCGAGCAGGTTGAGCCGCCAACGCATCAGGACCATGACCACCAACCCCGGCACGACCACGGGCAGCAGATAACCCACGTCCTTCCACGTCACGCTCCACAGCCCTCCCATCGTCCAGAACACGATCTCAGGCAGTTGGGTCGCAGGGTCGGCCAGATATTTGAGCATGCCTACCCCCGCCGAGAAGAGGGCTGCCACGGCGATCCCGGCCAGTACCAGGCGCAGGATCCATCCACCGAAGCGGATGCGGCGCGCCAGAAAATAGGAACCGGCCAGGCCGAGTCCCGCAAAGAACGCGGCGGAGCATTCGACGACGAGCGGACCGCCCTTCAGGAACAGGATGCTGAACGCGGCCCCAAAGGCTGCCCCTTGCGACACCCCCAGGAATCCCGGCTCGACCAATGGGTTACGGAATACCATTTGCAGCACGCTTCCTGCTGCGGAGAGTGCCATCCCCAGCAGGATGGCGGCCAGGATGCGGGGCAAGCGCAGGTTCAGTGCCAGCCGCTGCGCCATCGGATCCCGCCAGAGTACCGAAGGTGGCGTCCAGTAGGGGGCTGGATACCGCCCAAGGAAAAGAGATAGCAGTAGCCCAATCAACAGGAGCAGCGCTAAGATCAGTTGCGTGGGCCAGCGGCCCCACCGGCACCGTGCCACTAAGGCTCCCCCTGCATGTGCGGCAGGATGGACTCCTGGATCGCGTCCTCACTCAGACCATACATCTGTTCAAAGAACTGGAACATCTCCTGTCTCGGATCCAGGTCGGCCAACCGGTCTGGGTGCATGGTCCTGGCCAGCCAGGTCAAGCCCAGGATCCAGCGCGGGTCAGGCTGGTCCCAACTGTAGAAATCCCTGGGGAAGGCATAAAGGTTGCCCTCCCGCACGGCCCTGAGCGCCTGCCACTGAGGATCGGCCTTCAGGCTTTCTACCGTCTGCGCCACGTCCGAAAAGTAGTTGACGACGAAGATGAGATCGGGGTCCCACGCCGCGATTTGCTCAAAGTTGACCACCGTCCAGCCACCGCCCTCGGCGGCCTCCTTCCAGACCGGGTTGCCGCCGGCCTGTTCCACCAGGCCCGTTTGAATCCAGGCTGCCGGCGGGACGTTGAAAGCGACTTGTCCTCCCTTGGCACTGTATTGCAGGAGCAACGCGCGGGGTTTCTGCTCCCCGCTCGTCCCCGCGACAGCCTGGGCGATGCGTGCCTGGCGGGTACGGTAAAATTCCACAATTGTCCTGGCCCGTGTTTCGTTGCCCAACAATTGGCCTAGAATGAGCAGATCGCGCTCGTACTGCTGGGAGGTCTCCAGGTCAACGTAGACCACCGGGATGCCCACCTGTTCCAGGGGAGCACCGAGTGAACCGGCCAGGTAACTCTTGAGCACGACGACGTCCGGTTTCAATGCGGCGATCTGTTCCGGGCTGGCTTCTTTGTCGAGGAGAACCTTTTGGTCGTAAGCGGGGTCTACGACAGCGAGAAAATCGTTGGCCTGCTGCTGATCACTGCGCGTCAGGGCCACGATGCGCTGCGAGGCTTCCGGGAACATGTAGATCGCATTGGCGATGAGCGTGCCGGCTCTGCCTGCGACGACGATGCGCTGGGGTAGGCGGTCGAACTGGACCGTCCGGCCCAGCGCGTCGGTGAGCGTCACCTCAGCCGGGGCCGGCGGCGCGGCAGAATCAGTGGTGGGAGCCGGGGGAGGGTTTGCTTCTGGGCTGCAAGCGGCCAGTAGCAGGCTGGTCAAGAGGGCCAGTAAGAGCGACGTCCGTTTCATGCCTTCTCCTTGAATCTGCCGGGTTGCGATTGGATATTCTCGTGCTGACTAATCACAACGTGAATAACTCGCAGCCAATTGTACCCCGGTTGTCCTGCTTGTCAAGCGCCGGAGTCCTGAACTTGTTCATGTTTCTGGCGAAAACCCCCCGAGTGGGGGACTCTGATCCTCGGCGTTTCGAAGGTATGGACGGAGGCGACCAAGTTGCCCCTGTGGTATAATTGGGCCACCGCACGATGGCAGCAGGATTGTCCTCAAGGGCAACCTGCACACCACGGCGGTGATGCTGGTGGGCTCAGTAGACGACACTGCCCTACAAACTCAAGAAATGGAGGATCAAGGTGATGCTGAAACCCAAACCCACACGAGGGGACAGTTCCTGGTTCGTTGAGGCCCGCTTCGGCCTGTTCATCCACTGGGGCCTGTATGCCCTGCCCGCCCGGCACGAGTGGGTCAAGAGCCGCGAGGAGATGACCGACGAAGCGTACCAGGCCTATTTCGATCACTTCAATCCCACCCTGTTCGACCCCCAGGAGTGGGCACGCACGGCCTGGGAGGCAGGGATGAGGTACGTCGTGATCACGACCAAGCACCACGAAGGCTTCTGCCTGTGGGACACCCAGTATACCGATTACAAGGTCACCAACACTCCCTACGGCCAGGACATTATCGGCCCGTTCGTGGAGGCCTTCCGCGCCCAGGGCTTCCGGATTGGCTTCTACTACTCACTGATTGACTGGCACCATCCCGACTTTCCGATTGACGTTTACCACCCCCTACGCAACCTCGGGAACGCCGCTGCACTCAACCAGGCCCGCCGTATGGCCCGCTATGCCGAATACGTGCGCCACCAGATGCGCGAACTGCTGACTCACTATGGGCAGATTGACGTGCTGTTCTGCGACTTTTCGTACCCAGGTCAGGAGTACAGGGGCCTGCCGGGCAAAGGGCGTGACGACTGGGAAAGTGAAAAACTGGTCCGGCTGGTCCGCGAACTCCAGCCGCACGTCCTGCTCAACAACCGGTTGGACCTGCCCGAGGCGGTTGATTTCTACACCCCGGAGCAAGTACAGCCACCTGCGTGGCTGCACGTGGATGGCGAGCCGGTCGTCTGGGAGACCTGCCAGACCTTCGGCGACTCGTGGGGGTACC
>DATKWP010000601.1:0-3326 GCA_035529535.1 Anaerolineae bacterium
GGTTGGGACGCTGCTGCGGCTGGATGGGGGCCAGGTGGTGGCCCGCCAGGAGAGTGGCCGGCCGCCGGGCACAGCGGTGACGGTCGAGGACCTGTTCTTCAACGTCCCGGCCCGCCGCAAGTTCCTGCGTGCCGAGCAGACTGAGCGCAGGCACGTGGACGCGTGGCTCACCCGCTACGCGATGGCCTACCCGGCGGTGCGCTTCACACTGGTCCACGACGGCCGTACGGCCTTCCAGTCCCCGGGCAGCGACCGCCTGCGCGACGTGCTGATCGCCGTCTACGGGTTGGAGGTCGGCGCCGCCGCGCTTGATATCCTCCCTGGCGACCAACCTCCAACCTCTGACCTCCAACTTCCAACTTCCAGCATCCAGGTCACGGGCTTCGTCAGCCCGCCCTCGATGCATCGGGCCAACCGGGGCTTCATCACCCTCTTCGTCAATGGGCGCTGGGTGCAGGACGCCCGTCTGGCCTACGCCGTCACTCAGGCCTACCACACCCTCCTCCCCGCTGGCCGCTACCCGCTGGCCGTGGTGATGGTGCGGCTGCCGCCGGAGGACGTGGACGTGAACGTGCACCCTGCCAAGGCGGAAGTACGCTTCCGCGATGCGGATGTGGTCTTCCGGGCGGTGCAAAAGGCGGTGCGCCGCACGTTGCTCGAGCGGTCCCCGGTGCCCTTCGCCGCCCGCCCGGCAGGCGCCTGGTTGGTTCCTTCCCCGCAGTGGGGAGAGGGCCTGCGCACGTACGCGCAGGAGCACCACGAGCGGTTGGCCCATCTGAGGCTTCAGCCAGCCGGCGAGCAACAGCGCCTGGACGTGGAAAGTCTCGACGTAGTGGCGTCTGAACGTGCATCGGAGCCGGGCCGGCTTCCATTATTGCGGGTGGTAGGGCAGTTGAGCGCGACCTACATCGTGGCCGAAGGGCCGGAAGGGCTGTATCTGATTGATCAGCACGCCGCCCACGAGCGGGTGCTGTTCGAACGGTTGCTGGCCGAGCGTGAACGAGCAGCGGTGGTGTCGCAGGTGCTCCTGGCGCCGCAGCCGGTGGAACTGGCCCCCGAATCGGCGAGCCTGCTCGAGGAATACGGCGAAGCGTTGAGCAGCCTGGGCTTCCATCTGGAACCCTTCGGCGGGACGACGGTGCTGGTGCGAGCGGTCCCCGCCATCGTGGCCCAGGTGGACCCGCGCCAGGTGTTGGAGGACGTGGCGGCGGCGTTGGAGGCGGGGGATGCGCCGTTGGGGGGCCGGGTCGAGGAGGCCGTGGCCCGCCAGGTCTGCAAGCAGGCCGCGGTCAAGGCCGGGCAGGTGCTGTCCCAGGCCGAGATGGAGGACCTGCTACGGGCGTTGGAGCAATCTGCCAGCCCGCGCACTTGCCCGCACGGGCGGCCGACCATGATCCACTTGAGCGTCGAACAACTGGCCCGCGAGTTCGGCCGGGATTAAGAAACCCGGTTTTTCCCCAAAACCGGGTTTCTGTTGAGGACAGGAGACATGCATCCATGAAGCACAGCCTTTTCTCCGTAGACGTCACCCCCAACTGGGAAGGGTTGGTCCGCTGCCTCCGGCGGCAGGGGACGCCGGATCGGGTTTATTCCATGGAACTCTTCCTGGATGAGGAGGTCCAGGCGGCCATCTGCGAGCGGTTCGGCCTCCTGGAGGGGCTGGACCTGGACGATCCGTTCTTCGACCTGAGGCGCCAGGTGGCCATCCAACGTTTCCTGGGCTACGACTACGTGCGCTGCGGCCTGGATGGGCTGGACATGCCGCTCAAGCACACCTTGGTCGAGGATACCGCCGGGCTGTCCCGCCAGGGTGGGCGGAGTTACATGGAGGAACACCGGGGCCCCATCACCAACTGGGAAGAGTTCGAGGCGTATCCTTGGCCCGACCCTGCAACGGCCTCCACGCGCTCCCTGGAGTGGTACGCGGCCAACCTGCCCGAGGATATGTGCATCGTCGGCAGCGGCGGCTTTGCCCACTTTGCCGAATACCTGGCGTGGTTAATGGGCTACGAGATGCTGTGCTACGCCTTGTACGACCAGCGGGACCTGGTGGCCGCCATCAGCCAGCGCCTGAACGAGATGTACCGCATCGTCTTGAGACGGCTGCTCGAGTTCGACCGCGTGAAGGTGATCTGGGGCAGCGACGACATGGGGTTTCGCACCGGCCCCCTCATCAGCCCCCGCGACCTGCGCGAGTTTGTGTTTCCTGGGCACCGGTTGATGGCCCAGCAGTCGCACGCGGCCGGGCGGCCGTACCTCCTGCACTCCTGTGGGAACCTCAGCGCGGTCATGGAGGACCTGATCGAGGATGTACAGATAGACGCCAAACACTCCTTCGAGGACACGATCGAGAGCGTCATCTCAGCCAAGGAGCAATACGGGGAGCGCATCGCGCTCATCGGCGGGATTGACGTGGACTTTCTGTGCCGCGCCACCGGGGAACAGGTCCGCCAGCGCGTCCGCGCGACGCTCGAACAGTGTATGCCCGGCGGCGGCTACTGCCTGGGCACCGGCAACAGCGTCGCAAACTACATCCCCCTGGACAATTACCTGGCCATGATAGATGAGGGCCGCAGGTTTAGTGCCTGACAGACTGGCGAGTTCCCCAGGTCTCCCGTGCTATCCCAGTGAGATTAGTCCGCATTGTGCTCGAACTCGTCGAGCACCTCTCCCTCGTCGGAAATGACGGTTGCCTTCAGGTGGTCGCCGTGGATCTCGACCCGCACGAGGTGGTAGTCTAAGGTGAACGCGGCTTGCGCCGGTTCCTGCTCGTCTATGGCGTACAGGGGCGCTCCACCTCCACCCGTGACGAGATAGGTGACGCCGTTCACCTCGTTCCGCTCGTAATTATGCTTGTGTCCACTGAATACCACGTCTACCCCGTATCGCTCGAACAGCGGGACCAACGCCCCGCGCACGTCGTCCTCCCTACTATCCTCGACTGACGTGTAGGGCGGGACGTGGAAGGTGACGAACAGCCAGGGCTGGGTGTTGGTTGCCAGCGCCTGCTCGAGCCACGTATACTGCTCGCTGCCCGGTTTGAAGCGCGCGACCCCATCCACCTCCAGGCAGACGAAGCGGCCGTTGCCATAGTCGAAGGCATACCAGCGCTCGTTGCCCGGCAGGTAGAACAGGTCAAAGTACAGTGGGCTATCGTGTTCGTGGTTGCCCAACACCGTGAACAAGGGCACCCGCGCCAGCAGTTCCCGCTCGATCTCGAAGAAGATTCCCCACTCGCCTGCCTGGTGGCCATCGGCCACCAGATCGCCGGTGTGCAGCACGAAGTCGGGCGCCAGCGCCCGGATGCGCTCGACCACCGCCCGGTG
>DATKWP010000602.1:0-2068 GCA_035529535.1 Anaerolineae bacterium
GCGGATGGTCGCTGAACCGCTGCTAGAGAGGCGCACCTCCGCTTCGGCACTCTGCAGGTCCTGGGCTGTGTACTTGCCGGAGCTGCTGATGGTGACGGTTTGCCGTTCGACCTCGCCGCCCGCGATCTTCAGGTTCCCGGAGCTGCTGATGCCTACTTCGAGGGTGTCGGCATTCAACGTGCCCATCGTCACGTTGCCCGAGCTGGTGATGTTCACGGTGAGTGTGCCTGCCTGCAGGTCGCCCATCTCCAGGTTGCCGGAACTGTGGATGGCCGCCGAGAACCGCCCGGCCTGCAGGTCGGGCGCCTCGACGTCGCCACTGGAGGAGATCACGATGGTGTCCAGGGCCGTCACCGTCAGGTAATAGTGAATCGGCCGCGTGCTCCGCAGATTTACGCCCTCCCCCCGGTTCGCGATGCTCAGTCTCCCGCCGCGCACCTCGGTCAGCAGGTACTGCATGAGGTTGTCCTCGGCCTCGATGCGTAGCGACTCACTGTCGCCCACCTGGACGTGCAGGGTGCCTATCGTCGCCAGTTCGACGCCGGTGAAACCGCTCACTGCGCGGGTCTCCTCGACGACGTTGCCCGAACCTCTGACTGTCCCGCCGCCGGCCGGGGCAATGCTCACCACCTGGCAGGCCAGCATGCTGAGTACTGCCACCGACGCCACCACGATGAATCGAATAGGCTGTTTCATTGCCTGTCTCCTGTTCTTAGGTTTGCTTGAATTGTCGAGATGGAATGGTGTGTCATCACTGCTCACCTCATTCTAGAACTTGTCTCTGAAACGCGCAAGTTCATAGCAGAACACTTCGGGCGTGCGATAGGACCGGCCGACGGGGCGATTTTGACTTGTGGTGCGTCTGGGCTATACTTGAGAGCTGGGGGTAATATGTTGGAAGTGGAGGAATAGGATGCAACGTGCAGATGTACAGGAGACTGGACAGGTGCATAATCCGTCTATTGCTGCTTACACCGGGTTTGTGCGCGAGGGGCGCATTCAGTTGGCCGAACCGGCTGACTTGCCGGAAGGAAGCCTGGTGTACGTCCTCGTGCCGGTGGTCGTAGACGCGCACGCTGCCCGGCGCAAGGCCAACCGCTGGCTGCTGGAAAACGTCGGCAATATGATGAGGGCCGACCAGCCTGTGTTCGTGCGTTCTCGGGGCCGGGCTGCCTGGCGCTTCGGGGCTTTCGTCACGGCGATCTCGCACCCGCCAATCGGTCCCGTCGGATACGTAGACGTAGATGTGGCGACGGGCGAAGTGCTGGCTGACGATCACACTGCGGAGGAGATCGCATCCCGTGGCGAACGTCTTGAGTGTATCCCACTGCCGACAGAAGGCTGACGGTTACTGCTTGGCGGCCTGTGCCCAAATGGCGCTGACCTACCTGGGCATTTCTTGTTCCCAGGATGATCTGGCGCGCCGGTTGGGTGTGCGCCCACACCTGGGCGCTCCGTCCTCGTGCCTCCTACGCCTGCGTTCCGCTGCTCTGGACGTAATCTACACGGCCGGGGACCTGGAAGACCTGGCGACCTGGCTCGACCAGGGGCTGCCGGTGTTGGTCTTTGTCCAGGCAGACCAACTTCCTTATTGGCGCGGCCAGCAGTTTCAGCACGCCGTGGTCGTCCTCGGCCTGGACACGCAGGCAGTATACCTCCTTGATCCAGCAGCAGACGCTACGCCCATGCGCGTCTTGCGTGGAGATTTCATGCTGGCCTGGGACGAGATGGACTGTGTTTACGCCATCATTCGTCAGGCAGGGAGGTGACGCCACGCCATGGACGGCTTGCACGGTGTTAACTCAGCAGAAGGCAGAAGCAGAAGTCAGTCGAGGGCGACGGCTTCCTGCTCCAGTTTGATGCCCCGGGCGAGCATGTGGTCCATCAGCGGTACCAGGTCGCTCAGAGCGGGGCAGCGCCTCAAGCGGGCCAGGTTCCGCTCGTCCGCCGGGGTCAGCGGGTGCGCCCAGCGGGCGTGCGCGTCGAGCGTGGCGCAGTCCATGCGGTAAGGGGCAAAGCGAGGGGAAACCTGTTGGCGCAATTGGGCCAGGATGCTCAGCCCGCCGCA
>DATKWP010000603.1:0-2158 GCA_035529535.1 Anaerolineae bacterium
GGCAGATGGATCGGGTGTTGTACGGACATGGGGCAGATTATAACACATAAGGACGGCTTTCCAAGATTTCCCCCTGGCCATGATGTGTGGTATAATTTTAGTTTAGTAGTAGCCCCGGCATTTGAAGGTAGAGTGGTCCGGGGCGGTATTTCGCGTAGCAGGAGACGCTTGTGTTCAACCCGATTGACGCATTCTTAGGGTTGTTTTCCCTGGATATTGGTATTGACCTCGGCACGGCCAACACGCTGGTCTACGTGCGGGGCAAGGGCATCGTCATCAACGAGCCATCGTGGGTGGCGATCGAACGGAGCACCCGCAAGGTCCTCGCCATCGGCTCCGAGGCGAAGGAGATGGTCGGCCGCACGCCGGCGAACATCGTGGCCATCCGCCCCCTGCGCGATGGAGTGATCTCAGAGTTCGACGTCACCCAGGCCATGTTGGACTATTTCATCAAGAAGGCGCACAGCCAGTTGTTGCTCCCCTTTCCCCGGCCCCGCGTGGTCGTGGGCATCCCCAGCGGCGTGACCGAGGTGGAGAAGCGAGCGGTGTACGACGCCACAATCGCTGCTGGCGCGCGGGAGGTCTACCTGATCGAAGAGCCGATGGCGGCGGCGATCGGGACCGGCATGCCGGTCACCGAGGCGCGCGGGAGCATGGTGGTGGACATTGGGGGTGGCACGACCGAGGTGGGCATCTTTTGCCTGGGCGGTATCGTCGTCAGCCGTTCCATCCGCATCGCGGGCGACGAGATGGACGAAGACATCATGCAGTACGCCCGCCAAAAGTACAATCTCTTCATCGGCGAGCGGATGGCCGAACAGGTCAAAATCGCCATCGGGTCGGCCTACCCGTTGCCCGAGGAGATGACGATGACGCTGCGCGGGCGGAACCTGGTGACCGGGTTGCCTGAGGCCGTGGAGGTCAGCAGCATCGAGATCCGCGAGGCGTTGGGCGGGTCGGTCGGCATCATCGTAGACGTCATCCGGGACGCGCTGGACGAGACGCCGCCAGAGTTGATCTCCGACCTGATGGAGATTGGCGTCTGCCTGGCCGGTGGTGGTGCGCAGTTGAGGGGGCTGGCCGAGCGGGTCAGTGAGGAGACCCACATGCGAGCCTGGGTGGCCCCGGATGCGATGACGTGCGTCGCCCGCGGGGCCGGGAAGGTGCTGGAATCACTGGACGTGCTGCGCGAGGTGCTGGTCAGTACCGACGACCAGCGTCCCAGGCGTCCCAGTCTTTGATGGGCCTCTATGTGGGGTGGGAGGGATAGCCATCGTTTGGCCGTGGGTGGGGTGAAATTATGAGGGATGCTCCCCGCCGTCCCTGGTTGCCCCTGGTGCTGTTCATCCTCGGATTGATGCTCCTGGTATTCGGCGAGGCCGGCTTTCTGACGCCGGCGGAGGGCGCGCTCCACTACGTGCTGGACCCCTTGCAGCGTGCCTTTTCACGCGTGGCGACGGTGACGGGCGGCCTGTTCCAGACGGTGCGCCAGGTGCGGGAACTGCGCGCGCAGGTCGAGGAATTGCAGACCCAGGTGGATGCGCTGACGGTCGAAAACGTCCGCCTGAGGGAATACGAAGCGCAGGTGCAACAGTTTCGCAGCATGCTGAACTTTGTCAGCCAGTATCCGGTCCTGGTCCCCCTGGGCGCCGACGTGATTGGCCGGGAGGCGTGCGCCACCTTCCCGTGTGGGGAGGTGGTGGGCACAGAGCCGAACCCATACCTGCGGTACATCACCATCAACGTGGGAGCCATGCAGGGAGTAAAGGTGGGCATGCCGGTGGTCAGCAATGGACCGGGGTTGGTGGGGCGGATCGCCCAGGTGTACCCGCGCACGTCCCAGGTTCAACTGCTCACCGACACGGAGAGTGCAGTCGCCGTGCTCTTGCAGACCTCGCGTGTCACCGGGTTGGTGGTAGGCCAACCCGACGGCACGTTGCGGATGGAGTACATTCCGCAGGAGGAAGCCATCAACGTCGGCGACATCGTGCTGACTTCTGGCCTGGGTGGCGTGATGCCGAAGGGATTGGTCATCGGCCAGGTGACGGAGGTGCAGCAGATGGGCTACGCGCTGTTCCAGTCCGCCATCGTGCGGCCGGCGGTTGACTTTTCGCGGCTAGAGTTGGTACTGGTGATCACGGCGTTCCAGCAGATTCCG
>DATKWP010000604.1:0-3478 GCA_035529535.1 Anaerolineae bacterium
GTGTCACTTGGCCACGCGGGGGTGCGGAATCTCCACCTGGATCAACACCCCGCCGCTGGCCTGATTCTGCAACTTCAGGCGCCCCCCCAATAGCGCCACCCGCTCGCTGATCCCCAATAGCCCATAGTGCCCGGCCCCCGCCAGTGCCGCCAGGTCGAAATCCTCCGCCAGGCCCTGCCCGTCGTCGGCGATGGAGATCATCAGCTTGCGCGGCGAGGTGTGCCTGAGCGACACCTGGACGCCGCTGGCGTGCGCGTGCTTGCGCACGTTGTTCAGCCCCTCCTGCACGATGCGGAAGATCGAAAGTTCGATCGGCTCCGGCAGCCGCCCCAGGTCGGCGTCCAGGTGCAGCGTCACGGTGATGCTGGTCCGCCTGGCCCAATCCTGGGTGTACGATTGGAGCGCCGCCCCCAACCCCAGGCTATCAATCGTCGGCGGGCGCAGGTTGCCGCAGATGTGGCGCAGGTCGCCTACCAGCCCCCGGATGCTGTCTCGAATCTCCTTCAGCCGTTCCCTTTCCTGCGTAGCCGTCACATCCGCGTCCGCTTCGACCTCCTCCAACTCATAGTTGACGCTCAGCAGGTCCTGGATCACCTGGTCGTGCAGTTCGCGCGATAGATGCTTGCGCTCCTGCTCTCGCTCGGTCAACAGCCTCCGTTGGGCGTCCTGTAACGCCGCGTTGGCCCGGTCGAGCGCGTTCACCTGCTCGGCCAGTTGCTCGATGAGTTCCTGGTTCAGCGTGTCCTGGGCAGCCAGGTCTCTTTCCAATAGCGTCTGCTGGTGGTGCAGTTTCTCCGCCTGCTCGCGGGCGCGATAGTAACTGTCCAGCGCCCACAGGATCGGCGTGAGTTGCTGGCGATCTGTCGTCCCGACCAGCGCGGCGATGATCTCTTCCCGGTCCGCCTCATCGGTGCGGTACTCGGCCACCCGGCGTCCTCGGTGCAGGACGATGATCCGGTCGGTCACCGCCAGCAGGTGGTCGAGGTTATTGCTGCTGAAGATGATGGCGGTCCCCTGCTGCTGCCACGTCTGAATGAGCGACAGGAGTTTCTGCTGGTAGGCGTAACTCAGCAGGAGCGCCGGGTCGTCCACGATGATCAGCCTGGCGGGGCGGGTCATGGTGCGGGCGATGGCGACCATCTGGCGCTGCTCGCTCGACAGGTTCGCCACCCGCTCGCGCAGCGAACTGAAATGTACGTCCAGTTGGGCCAGGATGCGGGCAGCCTCCCGGTCCATCTGCCGCCGCCGGGGTACTTGCAGCCACTTGCCCACCAGCGGCCAGCCGATCTCGTTTCCCAGGAAGACGTTGCTGCTGACGTCCAGCCGTTCGGCCAGGTCCGGCGCCTGGTGGATGACTTCGATCCCCAGCGCCCGCGCCCGGTACGGCCATTCGAGCCGCCGCCCGGCGAAATAGACCTCCCCCTCGTTCGGCGCGTACAGGCCCACCAGGACCATCGCCAGGGCCGACTTGCCCGCGCCGCTCTGCCCGGCGAATCCCACCACCTCACCTGCCTGGACCTGGAAACTCACCTGCTGCAGCGCCGGCAACGTTCCGAAACTCTTGGAGAGATTGACCACTCGTAACAGCGGTTCCATTCAGAAACCCCTTCTCACTTCACTGCCGGGCAGGTCCCTTCCGCCAATAGTCCAGCAGGATGGCGGTCAGGATCAGGGCCCCGATCGTCACCGTCTGGAAATAGGCCGGGAAGCCCAGGAGCACCAGCCCGTTGCGCAGAACCTGCATGGCGGCCGCGCCCAACAGCACCCCCAGGATACTCCCCGTGCCGCCGAACAGGCTGGTGCCCCCGATCACGGCCCCGGCGATGATGTCCAGTTCGTACCCCGTCGCCGCCGTGGGGGCCGCCACGCCCAGCCGCGCCGTCATCAAGAGCCCCCCCAGGGCCGTCAACAATCCGCACAGCGTGTAGGCCATCACCTTGATCTGCGCCACGTCCACGCCACACACGAGCAGCGCCCGTTCGCTGTTGCCCAGCGTGAAGATGTAACTCCCGAGCACGGTATGGCCCAGGAGCAGGCTCATGACCACAGCCAGCCCCAGCATGAACAGGGTTGGCAGGGGCAGGGACAGGGAACCCAACGCCAGGTCAGACTGGCCCAGGACGCGAAACCCCGCCGGCAGGTCGCGCACCGGCCAGCCCCCCGTCAGGGCGAACGTGATGCCCCGCGCGATGCTCATCGTCGCCAGCGTCACGATGAAGGGGGGCAGCCTGACCCGGCCGACGACGATGCCGTTGACCCAGCCCATCAGTCCCCCGGTCAGCAGCCCGGCCAGGATGGCCAGCGGCACCGCATACCCGGCCCGCAGGCACAGCGCGCTGATGAGTCCGGCCAGCGCCATGACTGCGCCCACCGACAGGTCAATCCCGCCGATGATGATGGCCATGCTCTCGCCGAAGGCCGCAATGGCGATCCACGAGAACGCGCGCGAGACGTTGGACAGGTTGTTGCTGGTGAGGAAGGTATTGGTCCGCAGGCTCAGAAACGTGCCGACGACGAGCAGGAGGACGAGGGCAGAGAACTCGTGGCGGCTGACGAGCATACGCCACAGCCGCCGCCCGGACCTCAGCAGGCTCGGCGTTTCCCCGACCTGAGATGAGACGATGGCCTTGTCATCCATTGGCAGACTACTCCCAGAACCCTGCTAAACCTTGCGAAGGTTCAGACAGCAACCTTCGCAAGGTTTGGTCTCACTCGCACGTGTCGTCTATGATCTGGCGCAGGGTTGCAGCGTCCAGGTCTTTCTTGTCCAGAAAGGCGACCGCACCGGCCTCTAATCCCAGGCGGTGAAATTCCCGGTCGGGATAGGCGCTGATCAAGACGACGCGTGACACCGGGGATAGCGCCCGGATGCGGCGGGTACAGGAGATGCCATCCTCTTCGCCCAACACGACGTCAACCAGCGCCAACTGGGGAGCGACGTGCTGGGTCAGGTGGATGGCCTCTTCGATGTTTTCGGCCTCGTAGATCGCTGCCCGCGGGCAGATCTTGCCGATCATGTGCCGCAACTGGCGGCGGTAGCGGGCATTGTCGTCCACGAGTAGCATCGTGACGCGTTTTTGCATCGGAGGCTCCGGGGAAGTAGAAACCAGCGTGGCTGCCTGTCCCGTGGGGGCCAGGATCTCGGGATGCCGCGTGACGTAATGGACGGCTTCCAGCCGGCTCTGGACGTTGAGTTGCCGGTACAGGCGGGTGAGGTGGTTCTCGACGGTCTTGACGCTCAGGTCAAGCCGCCGGGCGATGGCCTGGTTGTCGAGCCCCTCCTGCAACAGGCGCAGAATAGCGCGCTGTCGCATCGTCAGGGATACGGGGGAGACAGCAGCGTCCGTGAAACTCACCAGTTTGTCCACCAGCGAACTGGAGACCCAGCGCTCGCCGGCCAGGACGCGCTGGACCGCCAGCCGCAGGTCGCTGAGCGGCTGGTCTTTCAGGTGGTAGCCGTCCACACCCGCCCCCAGCA
>DATKWP010000605.1:0-5923 GCA_035529535.1 Anaerolineae bacterium
ATACGGGTGTGCATATCCTGTGAAAGGGCCGTGACATATCTACTAGAACCCTATCCCAATCAATCAAAGACAGCCTGACCCGTACCCGCAACGCGGCCTTCAGTCGCATCGCCGGGCTGTTGGGTGCCAGCCAGGTAACCGCGGCCACGTGGGACGAACTGGAAGAGTTGCTCATCCAGGCCGACGTAGGTGTGGAGACCACGCTGTACCTGGTCGAGCGGCTGCGCCGGCGTGCCCGCGACGAAGCGATCCTGCGTGCTGACGCCCTCCAGGCCGCCCTGCAGGAGGAACTGCGGGCACTGTTGCCTGACCCGGCTCCGCTCAACCTGGGAGGCCGTCCATTGGACGTGGTGCTGATCGTCGGCGTCAACGGCTCCGGCAAGACGACGAGCATCGCCAAACTGGCCCACTACTACCAGCGAGCAGGCCGGCGCGTCTTGCTGGCAGCAGCCGACACCTTCCGCGCCGCAGCGATGGACCAACTGGAGATCTGGGCACGGCGAGCCGACGTGGATATCGTCACCGGACCGGCGGGAGGCGATCCCGGTGCGGTCGTCTTCGACACGTTGCAGGCGGCCCGGGCGCGCGGGATGGATATGGTGATCGCCGACACCGCCGGGCGGCTGCACACCCAGTACAACCTGATGGCCGAACTGCAGAAAGTGCGCAAGGTGGCGGCGAGGGGCGCCGAAGGCGCTCCTCACGAAACCTTGCTCGTGCTCGACGCGACCACCGGCCAGAACGCCCTGTCGCAGGCCCGCCATTTTCAGGAAGCGGTAGACGTGACCGGCGCCGTGCTCGCCAAGCTGGATAGCACCGCCCGCGGCGGGATGGTCTTCGCCATTTCTCGCGAGTTAGGGCTGCCGGTGCGCTTCGTCGGCACAGGGGAAAGCCTGGAAGACCTGGCCCCCTTCGACGCCGGCCTGTTCGTCCAGGCCCTATTCAAATAAACCCATTCCCTCATTCCTCATTTACTCATCTACTCATTTACTCATTTACTAACCGAAGGAGAACCAGGTGGAAGAAATTCGCAGCCGCTTGACGGCACTGGGTATCAAACTGAACAACATCCGGGGGCATCTTTGACCTGGCCGCTAAGGAACAGGAAATCGCACAACTGGAAAAGCGCGCCAGTGCTCCCGGCTTCTGGGACGACCCTGAGATGGCACAAGGCATGATGCGTCGCCTCTCCAGCCTGCGCGAGGAGGTGGAGCGCTGGAATACGCTGGCCCAGCGGGTGCAGGACACGCTGGAACTCTCCGAAATGGGTGACGAAAGCCTGGAGGCCGAATTGACTACCGAGACGGCCGCCCTGGAGCAGGAGATCGGGCCATTAGAGTTCCGTCTGCTTCTCTCCGGTCCCTACGACCGGAGCGACGCCATCCTGGCCATTCACGCTGGCGCGGGCGGTACCGATGCCCAGGACTGGGCCGAGATGCTGTTGCGCATGTACCTGCGCTGGGCCGAGGCGGGTGGATACGAGGCCGACGTGGTGGATCGGCTCCATGGGGAGGAGGCGGGCGTCAAACGTGTCATGATCACCGTCTCTGGACCCTACGCCTATGGCTATCTGCGCGCCGAGCGCGGGGTACACCGGCTGGTGCGGCTCTCCCCGTTCGACGCGGCCCACCGGCGGCATACGTCCTTCACCCTGGTCGAGGTTTGGCCCGACCTCGGCGACGAAATCTCGGTCACCATTGACCCGGACGACCTGCAGATTGACACCTTCCGGGCCTCGTCGGCAGGCGGGCAGCACATGCAGAAAAACGAGACGGCGGTACGCATCACCCACGTTCCCACCGGCATCGTCGTCTCCTGCCAGAACGAGCGTTCGCAAACCCAGAACCGGGAAACGGCCATGCGCGTGCTGCGGGCACGCCTGATCGAACTGGAAGAGGAAAAACGGCGTGTAGAGATCGCCGAACTGAAGGGAGAACACGTAGACGCCCGTTGGAGCAACCAGATCCGCTCCTACGTGTTGCACCCTTATCAGATGGTCAAAGACCACCGCACCGACTACGAGACCGGCAACGTGCAAGCCGTGCTCGACGGGCGGCTGGACGAGTTTATGGAGGCTTATCTGCGATCTACGATAGGAAATGGAGAACCCGGCAACGGGCGTTAACACGAGGAGGCACTTGTGAGCACCGACAAAAAGCCCAAACAAGGGTCTATGGATTCCGCCAGGAAACAGCAGACGACGCGCTCGAGTACGAGCGGCCCAACAGCCAAACAACCGACGAGCAAAACACCATCACCCATCCGGCCTGCCGCCGGAGCACAAAAGATCAGCCCAGGCATGGCCAAGGCCACGGTGACACCCGTCGCGCCGCAGACTGCGACAGCAGCGGCCGCCACAGCCGCAGCGCTGAGCGAAGAAACGCGCGCCAAACTGGACCAACTCCAGGGCCAGTTGAACGACCTGCACGGGTCGCTGCAACTGGCCGACGTGTCCAGGGAGATCGAAGGCATCGCAACGACGCTCTCCCTGCTCCCATCCGAGGTTCAGGAACTGCGTACCCGCGGCTACGTTTTTCGAGCCTTCCTGGAAAACAAGACCAACGTGCTGGCTGAGCAGTGGAAAGAAGTCCACAACCGTGCGTCTGGCGAGATCGCGCGGCGCGCGCGAGAACTGGAACACGGGGCCGGCCTGGCCGGGACTGTATTGCGCCAGGCCATGGGCGGCCAGGCCAGCCAGGTAGCCCGCGCCGAGGTCGAGATCGAGTCGTTGGATCAAAAGGTCCGTGCTGCTCAATCGGCGACCCGGGCGGTGTACGAGGCGCTCAAGCAGAACGTGGACCAGACCCGCTCCCAGGTAGAACAGATCCGCTGGCTGCTCGACCAGATAGACGAGGCCAGTTTCCAACTCCATCCCGCGGAGGATCCTGTGGTCGCATGCCGCGCCCAATACCTGGAGACCAAAAAGGAAGGGCCAGAAGGTGTGCTCTACCTGACGGATGAGCGGCTCGTCTTCGAGCAGAAAGAGGAAATCGCCACCAAAAAGGTCCTCTTTATCACCACCGAGAAAGAGAAGGTGCAGCAACTCGTGTTTGAGGTCCCGGTCGGGCAGATTGACGAGGTCAAGACCAGCCAGAAGGGATTCCTGGGGCACAAGGAGATGATGGAACTGCTCTTCGCTCCCGAGGCCGATCTGAGTGGGGCCACCATGCGCCTGCAAAACGCCGACAACGAAGAGTGGGCTGCCCTGATCGGCCGGGTCAAGTCGGGAGAAATCGCCAAAGAGCGCACACGGCCCAAGGACGAAGGGGCCGTGGAGGCCGCCCGCGCCGTGCCGACCAAGTGCCCCACCTGTGGTGCGACGCTCTCCGCCGAGATCGCGCGCGGCATGCGGGAGATCAAATGCGAGTACTGCGGATCGGTGGTCCGCCTGTGAGATATACCCTTTGACCGAACTCCTGAAGCAGGTCCGGCGTACCATTGAGAGAACCGGGCTGCTGGTCCCTGGCGACGCATCGGATGCAAGGGATGTAGCGGACAGGGGTACGTCCGTCATCCCCTACATCCGCATCGTCGTTGGCGTCTCCGGCGGCCCGGACTCGCTGTGCCTGCTCCACGTCCTGTGCCGGCTGCGCGAGGAATACCGCCTGCGGCTCCACGTGGCTCACCTGCACCACGGCGTACGGGGAGCCGAGGCCGATGCCGACGCCGAGTTCGTAGCGGCCCTGGCCGCCGAATGGGGGCTGCCGGCCACGCTCGAGAAACAGGACGTGCCCGCGCTGGCGGCCGCGCACCACCTGGCCTTCGAAGAGGCGGCCCGCCGCGTGCGCTACGCGTTCCTGGCGCAGGTAGCCGTCGAGGTCGGCGCGCACAAAATCGCCGTCGGCCACAACGCCGACGACCAGGCCGAGACCGTCCTCATGCACTTCCTGCGGGGAGCCGGCCCCGCCGGCCTGCGCGGCATGCTCCCGTTGACTCCGCTTTCGGATTACCGCTTGCTCGACCCATTGCTCCAACCTCCAACTTCCAATCTCCAATATCTAATCTCCAATCTCCAACTCATCCGCCCTCTTCTGCAAGTCCCCCGCGCTGAGATCGAGCGCTACTGCGCCGACCACGGCCTCACGCCGCGCTTCGACCGCTCCAACCTGGACACTACCTACTTCCGCAATCGTCTGCGCCACGAACTGTTGCCCCTGCTGGAGGCCTACAATCCCAACGTCCGCGCCCGGCTGTGCCACACCGCCGCCGTCGTCGCCGAAGACTACGACCTGCTGGCCCAACTGCGAGAGCAGGCCTGGGCCACGGTAGTCCGGGAAGAACGCGCAGACGCCATCCTGTTGGAGCGGGCAGCCTGGCAGGCGCTGCCCGTGGCCCTGCAACGCGCCACACTGCGCAAGGCAGCCTACCGCTTGCGCCGCACCCTGCGCGACGTGGGCTTTGTCCACGTGGAGAACGCCCGCCAAGTCGGGGTGAGTGGAGAGACCGGCGCCCAGTCCACCCTGCCAATGGGGCTGGTGCTCACCGTGGGCTACGCCACGTTGACCGTGGGGGACGCAGAGGACGCTGGCCCCCCACCCGCCGAACCCCTGCTGTGGAGCGCCGAGCCGCTGCCCGTGCGCCTCCCTGAACGGGTGTACTCACCTGCCACGACACCGCTCCCAGAATCAACGTGGGTACTTCAGGCAGAGATGCTGGGCGAGTGGGACATCCACGAGATCGCCACCAATCCCGACCCCTGGACAGCCTACCTCGACGTAGACCGGCTCCCCAGCCCGCTGGCGCTGCGCCCCCGGCGCGCGGGAGATCGCTTCCGGCCTCATGGGTTAGGCGGCCATCGTGCCAAGGTCAGTGCATTTCTGGTCAACCTCAAGGTCCCCGCCGCCTGGCGTGACCGCGTACCGCTGCTCGTGGCAGGTGACGAAATCGTGTGGGTCTGCGGCCGGCGACTGGGGGAAGGCGTCGCCGTCGGGCCAGAGACCCGGCACGTAGCGCGGTTCCGATTTGAGATTTTGCCAGGTTAGGGTATAATTGGCACGTACCACTTTGCATCACAAACTGGCGTGGCGTTGAGCGGAAGTGCATGAGCGATTCAGACGAACCACCTCTTACAACCGATCCCATGGGGTCCATCCACGCGTTGCCCATCTCCGACGTGTACGGGGCAATGGGGACGGGGCCCCAGGGATTACCCCAAACCGAGGCTGAAGAACGGTTGCGCCGCTGCGGACGCAACGCTATCACTGAGATCAAGGGCAAACCCCTCTGGCTCAAGTTCCTCGCCAACTTTACCCACCTGATGGCCATTCTGCTGTGGGCAGGCGGCATCGTTGGCTTCATCGCCCAGATGCCGCAATTGGGTGTCGCCATCTGGATGGTCAACCTGATCAATGGCGCGTTCAGTTTCTGGCAGGAATACAAGGCCGAGAAAGCCACCGAGGCCCTGCGCCGCCTGCTCTCCCCCTATGCTCGCGTCTTGCGGGACGGTGAAGAACAGCGCATCCTGGCCGAGGAACTGGTCCCCGGCGACGTGATGCTGCTGGCCGAGGGCGACCGCATCTCGGCAGACGGCCGCCTGGTGGAAGAAGCCGAATTGCAGGTAGACCAGTCCACCTTCACCGGCGAGTCCCATCCAGTGCGCAAAACCCCTGAGGCGATCCTGCGCATGGGGCTTACGCGGGCGGAACTCCCCAACCTGATCTTTGCCGGGACGAGCGTGGCCGCTGGCACGGGCAAGGCAGTGGCCTTTGCCACCGGCATGAACACCGAGTTCGGCAAGGTCGCCCACCTGACCCAGAGCGTGGGGGAGGAACTCAGCCCGCTCCAGAAAGAGATGGGCCGCGTGACCCGCGTGGTGACCCTCATGGCCACCAGCATCGGAGCCTTGTTCTTCGTTCTGGGCATTCTGCTGGCCGGCGTGGACCTGGCCGAAAGTTTCATCTTCGCCATGGGCATGATCGTCGCC
>DATKWP010000606.1:0-2029 GCA_035529535.1 Anaerolineae bacterium
GTGACGTCAGGTCAGATGGCGGGGTGCCTTCGGGTATGGGCGTCAGCAGCACCGGCGGGCGCGTCGGAGAAGGTGTTAGTGTCTCTCCGGGCTTGACCACCGGCGTCCCTTGCCGTGTCGGCAGCGGCGCCCAGGTGGGGAGTGGCGTCAGCGCGGGCCAGTCCTCGGATGGGGCGGTCGGCTCAGGTTCTAGTGGCGTGGGCGTCGGCAGCGGGGAGACAGGCGTGGGCAGTGGCGACGCCACCTGGTCCGGGCGCGCTCCGTACGACCCCAGGAGCCACGCCAGTCCTACCACCAGCCCCGCCAGTACCAGCAGCCCTGTCAACCCAGAAACAAGGTTACGTATTCTGTTCATCGCTCACCTCCTGGTCAGGCTTGTCTTCAATATAGCACACGGTCAATCGTTTCGCCGGATAGGTAGCCACCATTCGCGCTACGTCGTCCTACCGCTCACCCTACGGCTGCACCTTGTCCATCGCTCGAACCTCCTCGTACGTGTGGAAGGTACTGGCGGCCGGACGCTCGCCTGTGCCGTCGCTTGCCTCACCGCGAAATACGTGCAGGGCTGGCTTACCTGGCGGGCACGCCTCTCAGGCTGCGATGGTGTCAGCAGTGCGTCATTTCCCGGGCCTCAGCCAGGCGTCCAGGAGCAGTCTGACTTCCCGGTACAGGTCCAGGTCAGCGCTCAGCCAGGCCGTCACCTCTTCCCGCGTCGGCGGACACCCATCCCACGTCGAGTTCGTCGCCAGGTTGGCCACCAGGTCCAGAAACCTGCTCCGCCAGGGCTCTTCCAGGGAGAATAGGGTGCGGATAAGTTCATCCGTCTGGGTCAGGGATGTGGCCCTGCCGCTCATCGAGACCCCTCTTTCTCCAGGAACGGCAGGGGAAGGTGCGGATGAATACATCCGTGCAGATGAATACATCCGTGGCCAGGCGAGCGTTGTGTTCTGCCGTGTTTCACAGGCCCTGTTGTTTTTCACCGACGTCGCTACCGTTGATCTAGACTCCTGATGGTCCCGCCTGGCAAAGTGCCTTGGCGAAAGCCTCCAGCGTCTCGGCTGTCACCCCCAGCACTGCCTGTCGTTCTGCCTCCGTGAGGTTCACTGTAGCCAGTACCTCGCGGCGCTGGCCGTTCAGCAAGCGCTCGCGGAAGGTCGTGTTGGTGAGAGCCGTCCACATCAACTCGTCAATCGTGCGTGTGGGCATCATCTACCCCCCGTCGCTACCGCCGCCGGCATGCGGGTCCGCCCATAGGCCGTGCAGCCCGTCCTCGACCTGCACTATGCCAGCGCCACTGGGCGCTACTGCACCGACGGCCAGTACCACGAGCAGCACCGCGGCCGTCAGCATCAACGTCATCTTTCCGCGCTTGTTGTCCATGGAATCCTCCTCCTTGGTCCTGTATCGAATTCGCAATCAGGATACCACAACTCTCTGAACGAACCTCTGAACGGGCGTAGAAACGAAAGAGGCTGCACGGCGGCAGCCTCTTCTCAATCAAACCCTTGCGAAGGTTGCAGGGGCCCGTAACCTTCGCAAGGGTGGTACTCGGGTCTGGCGGGAATTTCAGCCCGGTTTCTTCCCGGCGATGTGCTTAACCAGCGCCTGGGTCTCAGGCGACGGTTCGATGCTCAACTCCCGTTCGAGGATCTCCTGGCAGCGGCGGTACTGGGCCAGAGCCTCCGCCCGCCGCCCGGCCTCGGCGTAGCAGTGCATCACGTGGCGGTGGAGGTCCTCGCGCAATTCGTCCAGTTGCAGAGCGCGCCTGTACCAGCCGGCCGCTTGCTCGAAATCTCTGCGCGCTGCGTGATGTTGCCCGATCCCGATCAGGGCCTCGATGACCATGTCTCGCAGCGTTTCTCGTTTCGGCACGCACCACACTCGCTCCACCTCAGGCAGCAAGTCCCCCCGGTAGAGCGCCACCGCCCGTTGCCACAGGTTCTCGGCCTGCACGTCGTGCGGGGGCAACAG
Organism: Anaerolineae bacterium; assembly: GCA_035529535.1. Classification (GTDB taxonomy): domain Bacteria; phylum Chloroflexota; class Anaerolineae; order B4-G1; family B4-G1; genus DATKWP01. Next base: position 1,972 of record DATKWP010000606.1, read on the forward strand.
CCGCGCCCGCTCGACCAGTGCCTCAAACTCGCGCACGTCGAACCAATAGTCCACGTCG
>DATKWP010000607.1:0-5806 GCA_035529535.1 Anaerolineae bacterium
GGCCTCCTGGACGCCGGTAAAGCCCCGGCCGGACTCGAACAGCTCCTCGTAGGGGGGGAGCGGGCCCGCCTCGTGTCCCAGGACTGCTCCCAGTTCTGCCTCGCACGGGATGCCGGCGGCGTGGGCCATCTCCACCACCTGGCGCGTGGCCGCGATGTTCTGCTCCAGGTCCAGGCGGGAGCCATCCACCATGACCGAGTGATAGCCCAACTGGATCGCCTCCCGGATGATGGGGAGATAGTCCACTGCCAGGCCATCCTCGTCTATCACGGGCACGTGGTCCAGGTGCAGCCGGACGTAGTCTAGGTTGCTCCACCTGCCGAACTCTTCCATGACCGCGGCTGGGCCCTGGCTACCGAACTTGTTCCATTCCAGGCGCGCCGTTTCGACCAGGGCGAAGGAGTCCTGGTCTACCACGGCGCGTACGACCGGCTCCACCATCGGCAGGTACGGCACGTTGAAGGCGGGGATTACTACCCCGGCCTGGCTGGCACTGAAGACGATGTCCGCAATACTCCGCATTCTCATGGATGTACTCATCCACCATCACCACCCACGTGCAAATCGGCGAATCAGCAAATCGCAGATCGTGTACCACCTTCCCGAAAGCTGGGAGCCTTCGGGAAGGTCCGCAATCCACAATCCGCAATCTCCAACTGTGGCACACTCACCTCAAAGCCCAGATAATGCTCCAGTGCCTCGCGGAGCGGGGCCTGGACGAGTCCGCGGGTCACGCTCACGTGGTGGCGGAAGCCTGCGTGCCCAACGTGCAGGAGTACGTCCTGGAGGCCCTTGACTTCCGCCACGCCTGCGCAGCCGAAGAACTCGGCCGGAATCTCGTCTTCCGTAAACTTGCCCTGCCCCAGGTAGAGCCGCACCCGCCCGGCCTCGGTGAGTAGGCTGCCGAAGGTGAAGTCGAATGGCGCGATGCGCCCGACGTTGCAGCCGTAGCCACAGCCCTGGCCCACGGCGTTGGCCAGGATGGCGTGGTCGGCGATCTGCCCCAGCCCTGCCATTAAGCGGTTGGGCACCGGGCCACAATGGAACAGGATACACTTGTCGTCGTCCTCGCCGTAGTTGTTGTTCCAATCGAGGCAGGCGGCCGGCTCGCCGGAGGCCAGGTGCAGCGCATGCATGGCGACGGCGTTGCCGACGTCCACCTCGCACGCCGCCGGGGTGCCGCGGTCGTTCAACGCGCCGAGCAGGACGCACGGGGAGATGCCCAGTTGCTGCTGCATCTCGACCCAGCAGCGGAGCGCGAGTGCGTCCATCTGGTACTCTTCGACGAGCGTGTCGAGCACGACGCCCAGCCTGACGATGTGGTCGAAGGCTTTTTCTGGTGCGCCTGTCCAGGACGTATATGCCTTGAGCATTTCGGCCTTCGCCTTGTAGGGCTCGCCGCCGGGGTTCAATGCCCGCATGCGGGCGAATACGTCCGAGAGGTCGAGCGTTTCGACGGTGACGTCGTGCCGCTGGAGGGCAATCTCGTCTATGCGCACGGTCTTGAACGGCGTCGTGCGCGCCCCGATCGCGCCGACGACCAGGCCCCTCATCCCATTGACGACGCGGCATACCCGGTCAAAATAGTCCACGTTGGCCTTGAACTGCTTGTTCGAGGGGGCGACGACGTGAGGCTTGAGCGCGGTAAACTTGACCCCGTACTGGCAGAAGACGTCCATGATGGAGACCTTGCCGCAGAATGCATCTCGCCTCACCTCCGGCGCCATCTTGTCGAGGTCGTCGGGGTAGGCCTGGACCAGGATGGGCACGCCGGCCTCCTGGAGTGCGGCCACTGCGCCTGTCTCGTCCCCGAAGTTGGGCAGGCAGAGGATGACACCGCCGAACGTGCCCCTGTTTTCCCGCAGGAAATTGGCGTATAGTTCACCCTCCCTCGGCGTTTCCACCGCGCCGTAGCGCGTGGCATCTTCCGGAAGCATCAGGATGTGGTGTCCCCATTCCTTCAGCAAGCGGGGGAGTTCCTCCCGCGCCTGGGCAATCAACGAGGCGGGAAAGAAGCCCCGGTTCCCAAAGAACAACGCGAATGTCGTTTTGCTACTGGTCATTTTCACCTCCTAATTACAGGAAAAGCAGCGGTAGATACTCGGGCTCGTCGTCGTATGGTGCAACCTCGCCCGCTGCCACCTGGTAGAGCCGCTCGTGGCTGGCCCTGGCGGCCGCCGCCAGGGGCTCGTAAGGCCGGTTGCAGACGTCCAGGAAACCGATGTTGTAGTTCTCGCCGTCGAAGCGGCCGATGGCCGATTGGTCGTACAGGGTAAAGTAATGGACGCCCACGCACCAGGGTTTGGCCGCCGCATCTTCCAGGTAGACCCGGAAGGCCTGCCCCCGCGCTTCCTGGTCCGGCACGTGGCCGATGCCGCTGGCGGGCAGGCCCGCGTCGAGCGCTCCAAAGTGGTACTCGCCCACCAGGATCGGCAGGTCGAGCGTCTCTACTACAGACCTGACAGGTTTTTCGAGACCTGTCAGGTCTTTCTGGTAGCAGTTCATGCTGAAGACGTCAAAGTGGCGCATCCCCTCCAGGGCCCAGGCAGGGGGAATGGTGTAGTAGCGGATGCCGAGGTTCAGGTGGTGGGGGTCTACGGCACGGCAGGCGGCGCTCAGGCCGCCGAAGAATTTCTCGACCATGATCGCGCTGAACGCTGCCAGGTCTTCCTGTGCTGCAGACCTCGAGAGTTTTCCCAAGCACTTCCGAGCGCCACCCTTGAGGTCTCCCTCTGCGATTGTCTGGAACGTCACGTCCGTGCCCCAGGCGGCGGAAAGCGAGGCGTCGTCGCCGTAGCGCTCGCGCAGGAATTGGCTGAGGGCGACGCGGCTGGCGCAGGTGGTGGATGAGTACATCCATGAGGGGGTGTTGAACAACATGCCGGCCGCTGGCGTCTCCATAGCGAAGCCCCAGTTGGGTTCGTTCATCAGAAAGTAGCCGATCATGGCGGGATCGTCGGCCGTCTCGCGCAGTGGCCTGGCGAAGGCTGCGGCAGCCTCCTCGAAGTCAGGATGGAACACGTCGGGGAAATCCCGGTAGACCAGGGGCAGGGACAGGTACGTGGCTTCCAGGGGGCGGACGTAGGGCACCCGCGCGTCGCGGGCGATCCTCCAGTCGGACCAGTTAGCGACGGTGTTGAAGCCCAAACGGCGCAATTCCCCCAGCACGATCCTGGCCCATTTCTCGTACCACGCGCCCGGCCCAAACGCCCGGATCAGGTTGGCCGCCAGGTAGTTGATCAGTGGCACGGGGCCACGGCGCTCATAGATCTCGTTGTAAGGCCCGTTGGGGTTCGGCATCCAGCTCAAGGCCGTTTCCAGGCCGCCGAAGCCCGCGGCGGTGCCCACCCGCACGCAGTCCAGCCCCGACGACCAGAACACGTAGCCATCGGGATCCACCAGCCACCAGCGCTGGCCGTCGTGGTGGGTGCGGAAGAACCCACTTCCCTCCAGGCGTTTGTTCTTCCACCCGCCCCAGTGCGAGAACTGGTCCGGCCAGCGCTGGGCGGGGGCTGCTGCCAGTTGGGCGCGCAGCCGCGCGACGACCTCGCCGGCGCTGCGGGTCTTGGTCGGCCATTGGTACAGCGTGCTTTGCCCCAGTTCGTCCAACAGCGGCCCGTGCGGAAGGATCGGTTCCTCCAGGCGCGGCGGCTCCTCTATGGACGCCACGAAGGGGGTCATGCACCAGCGCACCGGCCTCGCGCTCTTGCGGTCCACCCGCACCATCATGCGATCTACGCGATGCAGGTCAACCCGCTCTCCCTGGCAGAGAGGTTTCAGCCAGGCCCCCTCGCGCTCGTAGCGCCAGCGGTTCTGGTTCACCGCCTCCAGGTCCACGCGCATGCGGGCCGAGCACTGGTTCAGCAGGCCGTAACTCAGTCCAAACGCCGGTCCCTCCTCTCCTTCTTGCAGCGTGAGCAGGAAGGTGGCCAGGTGGGTGCCATCCAGCAATGCATCCGCCGCCAGGTAGCGCGCCTCCGCCAGCGCTCCGCGAGGGAACTGGTAGAGCAATCCGTCCCCGATGGCGGTGGCCTTGTACCAGGTGGCGCCCGCTATGGGGGCTTCTCCTTCCTCGCGCTCAATCCCACCAATCAGCCGCTCCGGTACCAGGCGCAATGGTAACCCTGGGGTCTTGTCCATATTCCGCATTCCGCATTCTGCATTCTGCATTCCGCATTAGGCTCGGGTGAACACGGCCACGCCGTAGGGGGCCAGTCTCAACTCCCCTGTCACGGGCAAGCCGCTCAGGTGCTCTTGCACCGGCCAGGGCAACGGCACGACCCGCTCCACCCGTTCGTGGTTGATGGCGATCCAGATTTCCTGGCGTTCTGGGTTCACCCGCCGGCGGATCTCTACTCCTGGAGGGGCCTCCATCGCCGGCTTGACGCCCGCCGTGCGGACGACGTGGTCCACGAACGACTGCTGGGCGGCGTCGTCGAGGTACGTCCCGACAAAGAACACCATGCCCCTGCCATAGGGGTGGACCGTGATGGCCAGTTGATTGTCCAGCCAGCCGTTGGAAGCGCCGTAGCGGGCGACGGGCACGGTCTTGCTCTCATCCAGGGCCTTGAGCCGTTCGGCCCACATGCGCGAAACCCCGTTGAACCAGTTCCCTTTGACCGGGACTTCGTCCTGCAAGGCGTAATATTCCTCTACCTCGACGCCGGCGAGTTCGGCCAGCGGGCCGGGTTGGCGCGTGGGAAGGAGAGCATTATAGCCATCCTTCATCCCGCTGCGGATGGTCAGTACCAGGTGGCCGCCTCCCGCCACGAAACTCTTCAATTGCTCGACCTGGCCTTCGTTCAGGATCAGCAGAGCGGGTGCGATCACCAGCCGGTAGCCCTTGAGCGGCGCATCGGCCGAGATGACGTCGGCAGCCACGTTCCGCGCGGCCATGGGGCGGTAGTAGTGGTTCAGGTGGGCCACGTAGTCAAAATCGCGATGATGGCGCTGCCACTGGATGGCCCAGCGGCTGTCGTAGGAATTGAGGATGGCGACGCGCGCCGGGGCTGGGGTGGTACCCGCCAGGAGCGCGGAAACTCTGGCCAGGTCCTGGCCCAATTGCTTGACTTCCTCGTAGAAAGGCCGGGGCTGGCCCGCTTGATCCACCAATGTGCCGTGATACTGTTCCTGCCCGTTCAGGGCCGAGCGCCATTGCCAGTAGAGCACGGCGTCCGCCCCGTGGGCCACGGCGTGCCAGGCCATGGCTCGCCCCTCGCCCTTGTTCAGCATGTTGCTGATGGGAGACCAGTTGATGCACCCCGGCTGCGTCTCCATGACCCAAAAGTTCTGCCGCTTGAAGCCGTGAGTGAGGTCGTGGGTCGCGCCGGAGGTCCGGTAGTCGTGGTGCCCCGTGCCTACGTACCAGTCCCACGATGCCAGGTCGAGGTCTTCCGCCAGCGCGTAATGGTCGAAGCCGTCGAACCAGCCCATGAAGTTGTGGGTGGTCCACACCCCGGGTCGCAGGTGCGGGCGCAGGGCGTCGAGTTGTAGCCGCTGGAATTTGCGGTAACTTGCGGTGAGAAATTGCTTGAACGCCAGCATCAGCCCGGGGTTGTGCGCGCCGATTGGAATGGGAATCTGCTCCCACGCGGAATAGGTCTGGCTCCAGTAGCGGGTGGACCAGTGCTCGTTCAGTGCATCGAGCGAACTGAATTTCTCGGCCAGGTACTGCTGGAAGAGGCTCCGGCAGCGGTCGCAATAGCAGACGCGGTTGTATTCGTTGTCCAGTTGCCAACCAATGACGTGCGGGTTGGGGCCGAACCGTTCCGCCATCGCGGCGACGATGCGGCGCGTGGCGGCGTGG
>DATKWP010000608.1:0-4948 GCA_035529535.1 Anaerolineae bacterium
TTTCGAGGAGGTCTATCCCGGCAAACTGCCGGGCCGTCCGTACACGGAGATGATGGCCTTTGAGCATTTCCTCACCTGGCGGGCCAGCCGGCACGCCAAGGCGCGCTACAGCCTGATGAAGTCGCTCGATCCCGAGCACCCAATCACGGTCCACGGCGGCGCTCCCAGCCCCTTGTACGGAGGGTCCGCTCAGGACCAGCCCATCAACCGGGGCAACGACTGGTTTTTCGCCGACGACCTGGACGGCGTCGGGTGCTCCAGTTTCCCCAAGTGGTTCGGGATAGACGACGCCGACTTTGGAATGCGCGTCGAGTTCGTCAAGTCGGCCGCGCGCGACAAACTGGTCTGGCTGAGTGAACTGCAAGGGGGGCGTGCGGCCCAGGGCTTCAGTATCTATGAGCCGGTGGACGCCAGTTCCCAGCAGCGCTGGATCTGGAACGGGATCGCCTGCGGCGCCGACACGATCCTGTTCTGGTGCTGGCGGGACGAGGTGTTCGGGCGCGAGTCGGACGGCTTTGGGTTGATCGGCGACGATGGCCTGGCAGAGGAGCGGTTGGCGGCCATGAAGGTGACGGGCAGGCTGATCGAGGAGCAGCGCGACCTGATCGCCGCCTATAGGCCAGTGAAGCCCGAGGTTGGCGTGCTATTCAGCCCGCAGTCCTACTATCTGCACTGGGCGCAGGAGGGGAAGGCCGAGCGCTGTATGCAGGCGCTGGAGGGCTACGCGCGCAGCCTGCTGCGCAAGTCTATCCCCTACCTGGTGGTGGAGGAGGAGCACCTCGACGTGCTATCTGGGCTAAAGGTCCTCTTTCTGCCCCGCACCCTCGTCGTGGACGAGCCTGCCGCAGGAGCGCTGGCGGCCTTCGTCAAGGCGGGTGGAACGCTGGTCTGCGAGTCGGAATGTGGCGCGTTCGACTCACAAGGGCTGTACCGGTACCCGGAGGATCGTTTCACGTCCCGCCTGAGCGGGCTGCGCGAGGTTGGCCGCCGCAACCTGACGGTAGATTCCATCGGGGTACAGATAGCCGGGCGGGAGTTGCATCTGGGGGTCACGCAGTGGCTGACGCCCTGGCAGCGGGGCAAGAGGCAGGTGCTGGCGGATGGCGCGGATGGGGCGCTGGTCGTGGAAGTGCCCGTGGACAAGGGGAAATTGGTGCTGTGCGGGGCCTACCTGGGCGACGCGTATTTGCAGAACTGGACGGCCGGCTTCGAGGATTTCGTGGAGTTAGTCGTGCGTAGCGCAGGGTGGGAGCCCGAGATCGAGGTGCTCTCTCCCCGGCCGGAGAAGGACTCCTTCGTCTACGTCAAGAGCGGTACGTCAGCGGGGAAGAAGGTGGTCTTTGTGTTCTTCCCGGCGGGCTGCCAGGTGGCACACCTCAGGTTCTGGCCGGGCTTCTTCCAACAGGGGCAGACCCGCGACCTGATCTCCGGCGCGGAGGTCACGCTTGCCGAGACGGCGGTGGGGCAGGAGTGTACGTTGAAGTCGCTGGAGTGGAGGTTGGCGGTTCTGGTTGAGTAGTAGCATCCCACATGATCAGCAATGCCCATATCGAAATCCCCCCCATCTGGGAGCGGATCACGTTTTCTGCGCTGGGCGGCCTGCTGCTCGTCGTCGGCGCGCCGGACACGGGCAAATCTACCTTCACCCGCTATCTCTATCGCCGCCTGTGCGCCTGCCACGAACGGGTGGCCTTTGTGGACGGGGACGTCGGCCAGGCCACGCTCGGCCCGCCGACGACGATGACGCTGGCGCTGGGCGAGCCCGGCGACGACGGTTTTCCGCCCGCCGGGCCGCGCTTTCGCACGTTCGTCGGCGACGTCTCGCCGCGCGGCCACATGCTGCCTGTGCTCGTCGGTGCCCACAGGCTGGTGCAGAAAGCGCGCGAGATGGGAGCCACCGCGATCGTCTTCGACACGACCGGGCTGGTGGACCCGGCGCAGGGTGGGGGGGAACTCAAGCGCGCGAAGGTCGAATTACTGCAGCCGGTGGCGGTCGTGGGCATCCAGCGCGAGAGTGAGCTGGAGCACCTGCTGGTCCCGCTGCGCCGCAGCCACCGCACGCGCGTGATAGACCTCAAGGCCGCGCGGGCTGCTCGCTCCCGCGAGGTGCCCATCCGTCAAGAACACCGCGCCGCCTGTTTCCGCCGCTACTTCGAGCGAGCCCAACCGCTAGAGGTTGTGTGGCAGCGGCTGGCCGTCTTTCCGGCTCCCGTCTTCACCCTGCACCGGCTGGTGGCACTCGAGGACAGCGCGGGATTTGCGCTGGCGCTGGGCGTCGTCACGGCCAGCGACCCGCTGCGCGGCGCAGTCACACTGTACACCCCTCTTTCCTCTCTGGCGGGCGTGGACGCGATTCGCACAGGCGACCTGGCACTTGACCCCTACACCTTCCGCGACTCGCGGTCGTGAGGTAGGACACAGAATTGCATGTTGATCTGTGTCGAGTACCCCAGGTCAGGTTGTCTGTATGGGCCACTGTGTTATAATCCACGTGGCCATGGGTAGACCTCTCGTTGTTTGCGTCTTGCTCAGTCTGTGTGCCTCGCTTGTCGCCTGCCGCCCGGCTGAAGAGGCGGCAGGAGCGCCGGGCGTTGCCATCCGCAACGTCGGTTCTGACACGATGGTCAACCTGGCTTTGGCATGGGCAGAGACCTACCAAGCGCGATACCCCGACGCGCGCATCGCGGTGACCGGGGGTGGCTCTGGCACCGGCATCGCGGGCCTCATCAACGGCACGGTGGACGTCGCTAACGCCTCTCGCTCCATGAAGCCAGAGGAGGTTGACGAGGCCAGGGCCAACGGGACCACGCCGGTCGAGCACACGGTCGCCCGTGACGCGATCGCCGTCGTCGTCCATCCTTCTAACCCGGTGGACCACCTCACACTTCAGCAACTCTCGGACATCTTTAGCGGGCGGTTCACGAACTGGTCGGAGGTAGGAGGGGAGGAGCGCCCAATCGTGCTCCTGTCGCGGGAATCGAACTCCGGCACCCACGTGTACTTCCTGGAGCAGGTGGTGCGGCTGGGCGACAAGAACGCCAGAACCCTTTTCTCTTCCGACACGCTACTGATGGCTTCGTCGGAGGGGATCAGTGCCGAGGTACGCCAGAATCCCAACAGCATCGGTTACGACGGGTTGGGCTACGTGACCGCCGACCAGAAGGCCATTGCCGTCGCGGCCGGCCCCAGTGGGCCCTACGTGCTGCCGACGATCGAGTCGGTGAACAGCGGGGAGTACCCGATCGCCCGCGATCTCTACATGTACACGGCCGGGGAGCCGCAGGGAGTCATTGCCGATTACCTGGCCTGGATCCTCTCTCCGGATGGGCAGGTGATTGTGAGGCGGCTGGGATTCGTGCCATTGGGGGCGGGAAGATGAACCGGCGTAGTTGGACGGTACTGGCCGAGTATCTCGTTGAGCGGTTGATCCGCGCGACTGGCATCCTCGTCATGCTCTTCCTGGCGCTGATCTTCCTGTTCCTGCTGCGCGAGGGGGGGGCCACATTCTTCGAGGTGCCGCTGGGCGACTTGTTCCGCACGCGCTGGTACCCCAACGAGCAATACTTTGGCATCCTGCCGTTGGTGCTGGGTTCGGTCGTCGTAACGTTGGGGGCAGCGGCCATCGGTGTACCATTGGGACTGCTGGCCGCCGTCTTCATCGCCGAGGTGGCTCCCCGCTGGATGCGTGAGGTTCTCAAGCCCTTCATTGAGGTACTGGCTGGCATCCCCTCCGTAGTGTTGGGCTTCATGGGGATGTTGGTGGTCTCGCCGCTGATCCGCCAGTGGCTGGGCGCTCCCACCGGCTTGACTGCCCTGGCGGGCTCGCTGATGCTGGGGTACATGGCCTTACCCACGATCATCAGTGTGGCCGAGGATGCGCTGGATGCCGTTCCCAAGTCCTACCGTGACGCAGCGCTGGCGCTGGGGGCCACCCACTGGCAGACGATCTGGCGGGTGACGGTGCCGGCGGCCCGTTCCGGCATTCTCACGGCCATGATGCTGGGGGTGGGGCGCGCCATCGGTGAGACGATGGCGGTGATGATGGTCACCGGCAACGCGGCTCGCATGCCGCTCACGCTCCGCTCGTTCCTGATGCCCGTGCGCACCATGACGGCCACCATTGCCGCCGAGATGGGGGAGGTGGCGCAGGGGAGCACCCACTATCACGTTCTGTTCGCCATCGGCCTGGCACTGTTTCTCGTCACCTTCCTCGTAAACCTCATCGCCGCCTGGTCCATTTTCAGGCAAGGGAAGAGGTATGGAAGATTGCTCTCGTGATTCGCTATGTCTAGAAAACTCCGCCAACAACTCGGCTTCACTCTACTAAGCCTGTCCACCATCGTGGTCGTGCTGCCCATCTTGTTGCTGGTGGGCTACATCCTCGTCCAGGGCGCTCCGGCCATCTCGTGGAAATTTGTGACGGGCTTGCCTCGCGATGGGATGCGGGCGGGCGGGGTATGGCCGGCCGTCGTCGGCACCCTGCTGCTGACGCTGGGCACGGCCATTTTCGCCGTGCCCGTGGGGGTGGCGGTGGCGATCTACCTGGCAGAGTATGCCCGCGACACCTTCTTCACTCGTCTGATCCGGCTGGCGATCATCAACCTGGCGGGGGTCCCTTCGGTGGTCTATGGCCTGTTCGGGTTGGGGCTGTTTGTGATTTTTCTTCGTTTCGGTACCTCCATCCTGGCCGGCTCGCTGACGCTGGCGATCATGACGCTGCCCGTCATCATCAGCACGTCCGAAGAGGCGCTGCGCACGGTGCCGCAATCCTTTCGCATCGTCAGCCTGTCGCTGGGGACCACGCAATGGCAGACCATCCGGCGCGTCATCCTGCCTCAGGCCCTGCCGGGTGTCCTCACCGGCATTATCCTGGGGTTGGAACGGGCGGCGGGAGAGACGGCGCCGATCCTCTTTACCGTGGCGGCCTTTTTCCTGCCGCGCCTGCCCA
>DATKWP010000609.1:0-5462 GCA_035529535.1 Anaerolineae bacterium
TCGGATGCCATAGCGCTCCAGCACCGCTTGGGCGTCCGCCACCGTGGTCGAGTCGGGCACCGTGGGGCCAGAGGCAATGACGTCGAGGGGATCGCCGACCACGTCAGAGAGGATCAGAGTCACCAACGTGGCGGGAGCAACCAGGCGGGCCAGGTGGCCCCCCTTGATGCACGAGCAGTGCTTGCGCACCGTGTTAATTTCGTTGATCGTCGCGCCGGAGCGCAGGAGCGCCCCGGTGAGCGCCTGTAGGTCAGCCAACGACAGCCCCGGTACGGGCAACGTCCACAGCGCCGACCCCCCACCGGAGATCAGGCAAATGACCAGGTCCCGTTCCGTCACCTGGCGGGCCAGGTCGGCCACGGCCTGCGCTCCGCGGATAGAGTTCTCATCGGGCACGGGATGGCCGGCTTCGATGATTTGGAGGTTGGAAGTTCGAAGTTGGAAGTTGGAGGTTGGAAGTTGGAAGTCGGAGGTTGGGGGCTGGAGGCTCCGAACGTGGCCGTACTTGGTGACGATGGCGCTGGCGGTCAGGCGGTCGCCCAGGATGTGGGCCACGGCGGCGGCCATTGGCACGGCGGCCTTGCCACCACCGACGACGAAGATGCGCCCGTAGTCACGTAGGTCGTAGCGGCGATCGGCGACGATGAGCACGTCTCCCTGGCGGCGGACGTGCCGGTACACGGCGGCCGCCGGTTCGACCGCGGCGAGGGCGGCCCGCTGCAACTCTCCGGCTACGGCGTACAGGTCCTGGCCGGGCATGGGCTCACCGCCCCAGGCTGGCCACCGCGGCCGCAGCCGCTTCCTCAGGAGTAGTCCGCCTCCTCAGCACTCCATCCAGCGCTTCCTGCATAGCCATCCCGGCGGTCGCCATCACCTCCGGTCGGGGGGCAGGAATGGCTGCCTCCATCACCCGGTGCAACATCTCCTGGTCCACGCTCGGCACGTTCCAGATCCGCAGTGCGCCGTACGTACCCGGCAAGTAACCCGCCGCCTGTGTCCACGGCCCGTTGTGGTCGGGGGCGATGAGCCAGTCCAGGAGCAGCATTGCCAGTGACTGGCGCGCCGGGTCGTCGGCGACCATGGCGATCACCCAGCCCCGGGCGATGCTGAGGGACTGTCCGGTATAGGTCGGGATCGGCGCAGCCGCGACCGTCTCGTCCGCCTCGGGCCAGTAGCGACCCGCCCGCACCACGGCCATCGCTCCTTCTCCGGCCCGGAACCGCTCCCAGGCCTGGTCCGCGTCTGCAATGTTCAGCACCACCGTCGGTGAGATCGTGCCGCTGCTGACACACGCGCTATAGAAGCCGAAGACGCCCACCATCACGGCCTGGTCCAGCCAGGGCTTGCCCGCCGGGTCGGTGAATGTGCCGCCGGCCGCCAGGTATTGGATCAGCGTCGCGTCGTCCACCGGCTGGCCGCGCTCGCCAGCGGGGAAAAGAAAGGGCATGGGAGGAGAAATCATCTGCGTCCAGGAGAGAGGAGGCGACGCGAGCAGCGCCGGGCGGTAGGCCAGGTGCTCCATGTCGGCACCCACGACGAAACCAAAGGTCTGTCCGTTGGCCGCCCCCAACGCAGCGGCGAACGGGAAACGATCCGCCATTTCGGCCGGCGAGAGCAGGCCGTCGAGCGGTTGGATGAGGCCCGACCCGGCCGCGGTCTCCAGTTCGGCGGCATCCAGCACCACCAGGTCCGGTAGCACCGAGGGGGCGGCGTCCCGCGCCGAGCGCAGGAAATCGAGTAGCCCGCCTCGCCCGTGGGCCTTTTTCACGATCACCTCGACCTGGACGTCCGGATAGGCTTCGCTAAAGTCGTCCAACTGCTGAGCGAGCAGGTCCGCGCCGGGCTTGTCGCCATAGGGCCCCAGCTCCTCAGGCATCCACAACTCCAGGGTGACGATCATCGGCTTCAATTCAGGGGTCGGAGTCGGCGTGGGGGTGGGCCGGGGCGGGCTCGGTATCGGGGTCGGCGGCACCGAGGCCGTCGTTGGCATCAGGCCTGCGCAGCCGGCCAACGCCAGCGCGAGCAACAGCCAGACGGACAAGGTCACGTGAGATCGCATGGCACCTCCAGGCGGGACAACGTCTACTTATTATAGCACAACCTGCACCCAAACCCTACTTGCCAACCACGCCAGGTTAAGGTATGATTGGCCCGCTCCCTACGGAATTGTCCCGGTATGGCCAAATCTCGAATCCCAAATCCGCAATCCGCAATCCGCAATCCCAAATCCCCAGCCTCCAGGTGGGAGTTGGGATTACTTGTGGTGGTCCTCTGCCTGGCCGCTGCACTGCGGCTGTGGCGGTTGGATCAAGTGCCGCCTGGGTTCACCCACGACGAGGCCGGCCACGGCCACGACGCTGTGGCCATATTGCACGGGGCACGGCCCCTCTACGAGACGGTCGGGTATGGCCGCGAGCCGCTGTACGATTACTGGATCGCCGGCCTGATGGCGCTGGCCGGGCCGGCTGGCCATACGTTGCGGTTCTCCGCTCTGCCTTTTGGCCTGCTCACGTTGCTTGCCACCTTTGCCTGGACACGACTGGCCTTCGATTGCCCCACGGCACTGGCCGCCACGGCCCTGCAAGCCGCCTCGTTCTGGTCACTCTCCACCAGCCGGCAGGCACTGCGCTCCAGCCTCCTGCCCGCGCTATTCGTGCTCGCCGTTTATTTCTACTGGCGCTCTGCCTGCGAACCGGCAGGGACGCCGGCGAACCAGTCACAACGCAGGTCGGGCCGCTGGCGAATGGGACTGGTGGCCCTGCTCGTAGGGGCCTCGCTGTATACGTACTTCCCGGCGCGCGTGCTGTGGGTGGTCTTGCCCCTTTTCCTGGCGTATCTCGCGCTTGCCCACCGGGCGACCTTTCGCCGCGTGTGGCTCTCCACGCTGTTGGCCGCGTTGGTCGGGCTGCTCCTGGCAACGCCCCTGTTTACGTATCTGCGGATGCACCCGGAAGCGGAGCAACGATTCAGCATGCTGGATGCTCCCTTGCAGGCCCTGATGGCCGGGGACGCGTCTGTCCTCTTGAAGCGAATCCAGAGTGGCCTGGCCGCGTTCTTTATGCCCGGCCGGGGCGACGATTTCCTTGCCTACTCCATCCCGGGTCGCCCGTTCTTCGACCCGCTGACCGGCGTACTGTTCCTGGCCGGTGTGGGGTTGTGCCTGGCACGCTGGCGGCAGCCGGCAGCCGCCTTTTCGCTGCTCTGGTTCTTTGTCGGCATCGTCCCTACGCTGGTCACCGGCGCCGCCGCCAGCACGACCCGCAGCATTGGGGCACTGCCAGTCGCCTTCCTGTTTCCGGCCCTGGCGGTCGTGGCGTGCGCCCGGTGGGCAGCAGCCCGCTGGGGGCAGTGGGCCACCTGGACCATCCGGCTGGGGTTTGCCGGGTTGGTGGCCACCACCGGCGCGATCTCCGCCCGCGACTACTTCGTCACGTGGGGAGAATCGCCTCACGTGCGGGCGGCCTACCAACACACGCTCGTCGAAACGGCCCAGTACCTGGACGCACAACCAGAGAGCGGGATCATAGCCATTTCGACCGTCTACCCGCATGCTCCCCACGATCCCTACGTCTTCGAGATGAGCCTGAAGCGGCACGACCTTGCGCTGCGCTGGTTCGACGCTCGCCGGGCACTTCTCGTCCCGCCAGGATCGGAAGCCCGGCTGATCGTCCCTTCCAGTACCCCTCTAGACCCTTACTTGGCGGACCTGCCTGGCCTGCGCCTGCGGGAGCGCGTGGCGTTGCGCCCCGACGACCTGGACCCTTTCTTCGTCGTCTACGATTGGGAGACCGGGGTAACCAGGACCGCCTTGCAGGAACGGGCACAGGGCAACCTGCTGGGCCCGGCGCAGGGGAGATCGGCTGGTCTCGCGCTGCCGGTAGATCTTGGCGGTGCTTTACGGCTGCTCGGCTACGACCTGCGCACGCTGGCAGTCGTGCCAGGTGGGACCGTCGAACTGGTCACCTTCTGGCAAGTGACCGATCCGCAACCGGTGCGCCCGCAGAATCTGGCCGACGTCAACGCAGACCTGGTGCTCTTCACCCACGCGCTGGATGCGGCAGGCACAGTCGTGGGCCAGGAGGACCGGCTCGATGCGCCGGCCTGGGATTGGCAAACCGGTGACGTGATCGTGCAATTGCACCGCTTCTCGCTGCGCCCTGACCTCTCTCCGGGACCGGTCGTACTGGAAGTGGGTGCGTACCGGCGCGCCGATATGGCCCGCCTGCCTGTCGTGGTGAACGGTACCGCCGTGGCCGACCGTGTCCTCCTGCCGCCAGTGGAGATCACGGAACAATGAACAAATTACAAATGACCAATGACAAACCCTCGATACGATACCGTCCATTTGCTCATTTGTCATTTGTCATTGGCCATTGGGAATGGGCGATGCTCGCCCTGATTCTACTAGTGGCCGCGTTCCTGCGACTCTACCGACTGGATTCAGTCCCACCGGGCCTGACGCACGACGAGGCGGACACGGGCTACTTTGTCGCTGCGGTCTACCGGGGTGAGCCATCGCAGGTCGAAACGCCCTACGGCTACGCCTATCAACCATTCACCAAGTACTCTGCCGCTCCATTCATGGCACTCTTTGGCCCAAACGACCTGGCGTTGCGCCTGCACTCGGTGTTCTTCGGCATGGTGCTACTGCTCTTTACCTACCTGTGGACCCGGCGAGCGTTCGGCGTGGCAGTGGGGCTGGGCAGCGCCGCCCTGGTCGCCGTGTCGTTCTGGACCGTGTGCGACAGTCGCTTCGCCCTCAACTCGGGACCAGCTCCGGCATTGTTCGCCGGGGCAGTGTATTTTCTGTGGCGGGCGCTGGACGACGAAGGAGGCAAGAAAGGCCGGTGGGCCTGGGGGTTGTTCGTCCTGATGCTGGCCGCTTCTTTCTACGTCTACGAGGCAGTGCTCGCCGCGTCAGTGACCTTTGGCCTGCTGTTCGTCTACCTGGCGTGCGTGGACCGGGCGCGCTTCCGTCGCCACGGCATGTGGCTGGCCGGTGCCCTGGTCGCCGTGGGGTTGCTGGCGGCCCCTCATCTGCTGGATCCCGCCTCCTGGGGGCGCACGAACACGCTATCTGGCCCCTTGCAGGAAGCGTCTCGCGGCAACCTCGGGCCTCTACTAGCCAACCTCGTCAGCACGCTGGGCACGTTCAGTTTCAACGGCGATAGTTTCGTCACCTACAACCTGCCCGGCCGGCCCATCTTCGACCCGGTCGCCAGCCTGTTCTTCTACGCCGGCATTACCCTGTGCCTGTGGCGCTCGAAAAGGCCGGCCTACGCGTTCACGCTGATGTGGGCCATCACGGGGATATTGCCTTCCCTCTTCCTGGGAGAGTGGACCAGCACGCTGCACAGCAAGGCCGCCGAAGCGCCGATCCTGGCACTGCCCGCCCTGGGCGCCGTCGAAGCCGGCCGCTGCGTGGCCAGGCGGTTCGGCCGCCGTTGGGTGAGGGTATTCGC
>DATKWP010000610.1:0-6075 GCA_035529535.1 Anaerolineae bacterium
CAGACCGGCTCGATCCTCAGTCGCCCATCGAGAACCTGTACCTGGTGGGGTACGACTGCATCGGCTACGGGATGGCGGGGGACATCATCCCGCACGGGGTGGAGCGGGCGTTGTACCTGATGCTGAACGATGCGGCCTACAAGCCGGCCGACGAGAAGAGTTCGGCGCGGCTCAGCAAGTGGCTCAAGTCGCAGGTGCTCAAGGCGATGGCGTTGGGCAAGCGTCTGAGGGGATAGGGGAAGCTCGGATGCAGAACCAGGCATTGGCGGCCCTTGAGAAAGAACGTGCCGCCTTCGTGCGTCTCAAGAACCAGTTGCTCCGTACCCATCGCGGGAAGTTCGTTGCGATACTCAATGGGGAAGTTGTGGATGTGGACGAGGATGATCGGATCCTCACCCGGAGAGTGTACGCGGAATATGGGTATGTTCCCATTTACATAGATCGGGTGGTTGAGAAGCCGCCTGTGCGACGGATTCTCTCTCCCAAGAAGGTGGTGGACTGGTGAGCGAACTGCAAACCACTGTTACTGTTGTCGCCGTTTATCCCGACCGGGCGCGGGTCACGCGCAGTGGCACGGCCACACTGGAACCGGGTGTCCACCGGCTGGAGGTGGTGGAACTCCCATTGAGCCTTGATCCGGCCTCTGTGCGAGCCTCCGCGCGGGGCACGGCCCGCGCTCGCCTGCTCGGTGTGGACGTGCGGCGCCAGTTCTACGCGCAGGTACCCACCGAGCGCGTGCGGGAATTGGAGGGGCAGGTCGAAGCGCTGCAGGACGAGATGGGCGGCCTCGATGCCCAGGTCGAACTGCTCAAGCGAGAGCAGGCCGCGCTGGGCGAACTGGCCGGCCAGACCGAAAGCTACGCCCGGGGGTTGGCTTTCGGCAAGACCACGGCCGAAGCACACATGACCCTGCTCGATCGCCTGCGTGCCCGCACGGAGGGGCTCAACGCGGCGCTGGTGGACGCGGGTGCCCGGCGGCGCGAGATGGAGCGCCGCTTGCAGAAACTGCAAGGGGAACTCGACCTGCTTCGCGGAGCGAGAGGGTACGAGCGGTACACGGCCATCATCGAGATCGAGGTGGTCCAGGCGGGCGAATTGGCGGTCGCGCTGACCTACGGAGTCTCGGATGCTGGCTGGCAGCCGCTGTACGACGTGCGGTTGGTGGAAGAAGGGGAGCGGCGGCTACTGGAGGTCGGCTACCTGGCCCAGGTGACGCAGCGCGCCGGTGAAGACTGGGCTGCCGTGGCGCTGACGCTTTCCACGGCCCGCCCGGCCCTGGCCGAGACGTTGCCCGAGCTCGACCCCTGGTACGTTGGGCCGGTCGAGGCGCTGCGCCCCCCACCTGCGCCGGTCGCGATGGGCGCCGGGGGAGACTTGATGCGCATGCGCGCCGCGGCTGCTCCGCAGATGGAGGCGGCCTTCTCCGGCGCAGGACTGATGGCCGAGGCAGCCGCACCGGCGGTACTCGAGGCGGCGGTGGCGATGGCAGCGGTGGCCGGGCTGCCGGGCAGCCTTGGCGCGGCGCTGACGTACCAGGTACCCGGCACTGCCACCATCCCTGCCGACGGTGCACCCTACAAGGTTACCGTTGCGCGCTTCGAACTGGCGCCTGAATTGGACTATGTGACTGCGCCCAAACTGGTCGAGACGGCCTACCGGCGGGCGAAGGTGACCAACGATAGCCCTTACACGCTCTTGCCCGGCGCGGCCAATCTCTTTGCGGGCGACGAATTCATCGGGGCTACGGAATTGGAACTCGTCGCCCCGCAGGGAGAGATCGAACTTTACCTGGGGGCCGACGACCGGGTCAAGGTCGAGCGGGAGTTGAAGCGGCGCGAAGTGGACAAACGGCTCATCGGTGACCGCCGTCGCCTCAGTTACGGCTACGAGATCACGCTCGAGAACCTCCTGCCGGTCGAGGCCCAGGTCATCCTCCACGACCAGATCCCGGTGCCGCGCCACGAGGACGTCAAGGTCAAGTTAGAGTTCGCCGATCCCAAGCCCACGCAGCAGACGGAACTGAATCTGCTGGACTGGGAACTCGTGCTCGCTGCGGGCGAAAGCCGCGTCGTGCGCTTCGACTTCACGGTCGAGTACCCGCGTACGATGAGCCTGATGGGGTTGCCGTAGTGGAGGGACGAGGAGACAAGGAGATGGGGAGACAAGGGGACAAGGAGACAAGGAGACAGGGAGAGCGGCTTGCTTCTCGCCGATGGTCTCCGGTTTCTGGCCTTGTGCTTCCGGTCTCCTGCCTCCTGCTTCTTGCCTCTTGTTTCCCCGCCCCCACATTTGTCCCCACTCGTACGCCCACATCTGCTCCCATACCCACGCCTTCTCCTACCCTCTCTCCCTCCCCTCCTCCACCCACTCCCACTCCCACTCCCACTCCTACTCCAGTGCCGACGCTTAGCCCTGCGGCCGTTACCGACGTCGTCGCTGCTGGCGAGGAACGGTGGAAGGCGGCAGGGGCTGAGCCGGTGTGCCTGCGCTGGGAGGACTTGGACAACGACGGGAAGCCGGAATGGGCGGGGCTGTATCTGAGGCCGGGGGGGGGGCAGACGCCCCCGGGGACGGGGGCTGAGAGCGGGGGGGGGCAGACGCCCCTGGCGGAGACGCAACCGGCGACGCCTCAGGCGGTGGAGCCGCAACCGGCGGCGCAACTGGTGGGCTTTGTGTTGGACGGTGAGACCTGGCACGACTTGCGGCCGCTGGAGAAGGAACAGTACGGCCTGGGCCAGTATCCGACCTGCGAACTGGACGTGCGCGACGTCAACGCCGACGGCAAAGTGGAGATCCTGGTCTGGGGCCACGCAGACGTCAGCACCGACCTCCTCCACATTTTCGCCTGGGATGGAGCGACGTATGCCATGCTGGCTGCCTTCGAGGGCAAGTCCGGCGTGCGGTTGGAGAACGCCGATGGGGACCTGGCCGACGAGGTGGTCGTCGGCTACGAGGCCGGCAAGGATCTGGTGTGGGAGGCGGTCTACACCTGGGACGGGGCCAGTTATGGCTGGACGTGGGAGCGCTACGCCTGGTTCTACCTGGATCGTCCCCACGCTTATCAGACCGATACGCCGGAGCACGCCGTCATCTCCTTCTACCTGGCGGTGGATGACCGGGATTTGCCTGGGGCATACAACCTGCTCAGCCCCAGCACGCGGGCCGTTCAGCCGGCTGAGGAGTGGATGGTGGGCTTTGTGACCACGCTGGGGGCGGAGGTCGGCGCCGTGCACGAACTCGCGCGCAGCGGGGACGTGGCCAGCGTGATTGCCCAGGTGCGCGCCTACGATAGTGTGGACGGGCGCGTCGTCGCCACGATGTGGGACGTGCAGTGGACGGTGGTACAGACGCCCGACGGCTGGCGGTTGGAAAGCGCGACCACTACCCAACTCGAGCAGTGGGAGGCGAGTTATTACCGGTAGGGGCGCTTCCGCCCGTGCATTTTGCTGGGTCCTGTGGTATACTGCGGATGGGTACATCCGTGCAGATGAGTACATCCGTGCAGATGAGTACATCCGTGCGGATGAGTACATCTTGAGAGAAGGAGACGGACAATCGGAAGACAACCTGAACCGACCGGTGCCCCCCGGGAGCGGGCGTTCCTGGTGGGCGTTGAGTTGAAAGGGCCCGCGTCCCACTCGCCCGATGGGGGGTGGCCGGTGGAAGAGTCCCTGGCTGAGTTGGCCCAGCTGGCTCGCACGGCTGGCATCGAGGTGGTGGGACAGATGGCCCAGCGGATCGAGCGGCTCAATCCGGCCACTTTCATCGGCTCAGGCAAAGTGGAGGAACTGGCCGAGCACGCGCAAGGTGCGGCGGCCGACGTGGTGATCTTTGACGATGAACTGTCTCCCCGCCACCAGCGAGAACTGGAGAAAGTGCTGAAAGAGGGGGTCAAGGTCCTCGACCGGACTGCGCTGATTCTGGACATCTTTGCCCAGCGCGCCCGCACTCGAGAGGGAGCGCTGCAGGTGGAACTGGCCCAGTATGAATACCGGCTGCCCCGGCTGACGGGAGCCTGGACCCACCTGGCGCGCCAGACAGGCGGCCGGGCCGGCGGGGCTACCGGTGGGGTGGGCGTGCGTGGTCCAGGCGAGACCCAGTTGGAGACCGACCGGCGGGTTATCCGCAGCCGCATCGCCCAACTCAGGGACGAGCTGGAAAAGGTCCGCGCTCACCGGGGCAACTACCGCGCGCGGCGGCGGCGAGAGGGAGTGCCTGTGGTCTCGATCGTCGGCTACACCAATGCCGGCAAATCCACGTTGCTGAATGTCCTGGCCGGTGCTGACGTACTGGTGGACGACAGGCTGTTCGCCACGCTCGACCCTACCACGCGCCGCGTGAGATTGCCCGGTGGAGGAGAGGTGCTCTTTACGGACACCGTCGGTTTCATCCAGAAATTGCCGACCCACCTCGTGGCCGCCTTCCGCGCCACGCTGGAGGAGGTGACGGAGGGGGACCTGCTGTTGCACGTGCTGGACGTCACCCATCCACAGGTGCTGCGCCAGGCTGAGGCAGTGCACAGAACGTTGGAGGAGATCGGGGCTACCGGCAAGCCTGTGATCAGCGCACTGAACAAGGTTGATCGTCTGGCGGACCCCGACGCTGCCTGTTCCGTGATGGACAGGTTTCCCAACTGTGTGCCGATCTCGGCTCTCACCGGGCGTGGGCTAGACCTCCTGTTGGCCCGCGTCGAAGAGGTTCTGGAGACACAGATGACCTGGCTCGATGTGTACATCCCCTACGAGTCGGGGAACCTGGTGGATCTGTTCCACCGGCGGGGGTTGATCGAGCGGGAGGAGCATACCGGGACGGGGACACACATCGTGGGGCGCATACCGCGTGGGTTGGCGGGGCGGTTCCAGGCAGTGCCGGAGCCAGCACATTTATAGGACGCCCCCGGGGACGGGGGCGGCGAGCTCGGAGGCGTCATGATAGGCAAATGGCTGAAGCGTAGCAGTGAATTCCTGGCCCGCTTGCCGGGGCTGCCGATTCTGATCGCCATCGGCCTGGTGGCATTGAACTTTGTACTTCAGGTGCTCCCGGATTGGCCCGTGGTCGGCTGGCTGGCTCGCACCAATCTGTTTCTGCACATCGGCCTCATCCTGGGATTCCTGGGGGTCCTGTTAGGCGATGCGTTGTAGGGTGTCGGTGGGTCGTGGGTTTTTAGTAGGACGCCCCCGGGGACGGGGGCGGCGAGCTTTGTGCGGGAGCGGGCCCCGGCCCGCTCTTTTGGTATCGTAAGTCGGACGTAGCGGATGTACTCTCGGGTATGCCCGGGGGGGGATAAGGTGCGACGCCTGGCCGAGCCGTGGATATTGTACCGCCTCCGCGATGGAGATGCTGAAATAACGCTGGTATGGCGCAACCGGCTACCATTGGTGGTCATCCCCATCCTGCTGCTCATCGAACTGATCTCCCCAGCCCGGGTGTGGATGACGCTCTTGTTCGCGTTCGCCAGCGTAACGGCCGTCGCCGCGTGGTGGGCCTGGCACATGCTGCGTGCTGTGCGGGTGCGGCGGGAGTTGCAGTTCGAGTGGGTCCAGGTAGGGGACGTGTTGGAGGAGCACTTTACACTGGTCAACGATTCGCCGCTGCCGGTGCTGTGGGTCGAAGTGAACGATGCCAGCGACGTGCCCGGCTACGAGGCGGACACGGTGCGGGCGGCGCATGCGCACGGTACCTACCGCTGGACGACGAGTGGGGAGTGCCGCCTGCGCGGGGAATACCACCTGGGGCCGTGGGAGGCGACGATCAGTGACCCGTTTGGCATTTTCGCCGTCGTGCAGCGCAACCCGCAGGCCCACACGGTACTGGTCTACCCGCCCATTGCGCGGCGGCTGCCCTTTGCGTTGCCGCGTGGGACGGCGACAGGGCTGGCGCGCACGAGTGACCGTTCCTGGGAGCCGACCGTCAGTGTCGGAGGGGTGCGCCCGTACGTCCCCGGTGACCCCCGCCACCACATCCATTGGCCTACCAGCGCTCGCCGCGAACAACTCTACGCCAAGGAATTCGACCTGGAGACCGGCGGTGATATCTGGCTGGTGCTGGACCTGGATCGGGACGTGCAGGTGGGGC
>DATKWP010000611.1:0-7865 GCA_035529535.1 Anaerolineae bacterium
CAGCCCGGCACGGCTGGACCAGGTGCACATGGAGCGGGACCTGCGGGCACAGGCCGCGCAAGCGCGCCGGGCCCTGGCCACCGTCAGCGAACGGCGGCACGTCAAGTGGTCTTTCCGCGTCGTGCGCGGGGAGGTCACCCCGGAGGTGCTCGCGGCTGCGCACGACGCGGACCTGTTGACACTGGGGAAAGCCAGCCGTCCACTCCTCCAGCGGGCCCGCCTGGGCTCCACCGCGCGGGCCGCGGCGGCCCGCGCCCCGTGTTGCGTACTCTTGATGCAACGTGGCGTGGATATTAAACCCCCCGTGGTGGTGACGTACGATGGCACCCCCGCCGCCCGCCGGGCGTTGGCGATGGCGGTTCACCTGGCCCACAAGGAGGCAGGCTACCTGACCATCCTGCTCCTGGGCGATACGCCGGAGGCAGTACAGCAGTCGCACGGTGAGGTCTCCACCCTGCTGCACGGACAGGGGCTCATCGTGCGCCAACGGCGGTTGATCGGGACAGGCGTGGCCACGTTGGCTCACGAAGTGCGGGCCGAGGGGAGCGGCGTATTGGTGTTGAGCGGCACCGTCCTATCCCAGGAGCCGCTCCAGGAACTGCTGGACGAGGTGGACTGCCCGGTGCTCCTGGTACGCCAGGCCCTGGTACGCCAGGCCCCCGATACACCAGGCCCTCACCCCGCCGGAGGAGAAACAAAATGCCAACGCCCGAACCAATCGAACTGAGGCAGGCGGACTTTATCACCATTGACACCATTGGCCCACCGGGCCAGCGCACCTTCTATCTCCAGGCCGCCCAGGACGACCTGCTCGTCACGCTGATCATCGAGAAGGAGCACGCCGCCGCCCTGTCCGTCGCCGTCAGCGGCCTGCTGGAGCAATTGGGAGGGATCGAGGACGAACCAGAGCCCGCCAGTATGGACCTCATCCATCCGGTGGAGCCCCTCTTCCGCGTGGGCAAGTTGGGGCTGGGCTACGATCAGGACCTCGACCTGCTGGTGGTCGTGGCCGAAGAAGCAGCCACGGAGGAGACGCCAGAGCCTGCCAGGGTCCACATCTGGGCCAGCCGCGCCCACATGGCCGCCCTGGCCCACAAAGCCGCCGTCGCCGTCGCCTCGGGCCGTCCCACCTGCATTTTGTGCGGGGAAACGCTCGAGCCGGACAAGCAGCACGTCTGCACCAGGGGCAACGGCCGCAAGCACGTCTTCGAGGGTGACGAGGACAAGGCGTGAGGCATGGCGGCTGAGCCTGGCCCTGCGCTAGCCGTAGACGTGGAGCGCGCGGTACGGCTGCTCTCCCAGGGCCGCGTGACACTCGTAGGGCGGATCCTCGCCAGTTCCAACGCCATTTTCCTGGCCACCGTAGAGGACGAGGACCTGCGGGCGCTGGCGATCTACAAGCCGCGCCGGGGGGAGCACCCGCTGTGGGATTTCCCCCGTGGCTCCCTGTGCCCGCGGGAGGTGGCCGCCTACGTCGTCAGCCAGGCCCTGGACTGGCCGCTCATCCCGCCCACCGTCATGCGCGATGGCCCCTACGGCCCCGGCGCCCTCCAACTGTACATTGACGCTGACCCCCAGGCCAACTACTTTACCCTCCGCGACGGCCGCCTGCCCGACCTGCTCCCGGTGGCACTGTTCGACGTCCTGGTCAACAACGCCGACCGCAAGGGGGGCCACCTGCTCCTGGACCGGCAGGGCCGCGTGTGGGCGATTGACAATGCGCTGACCTTCAACGCGGAGCCCACACTGCGCACCGTAATCTGGGATTTTGCCGGGGAGCCGATCCCGGAGGAACACCTGGCCGGCCTGCACCAGTTGCAGAAACGGCTGGCCCGCCGGAGCACACTGCGCCAGGCACTGGCCCGGCTGCTGGACGAGGGCGAAATCGGTGCACTGCGGGCACGCCTGGAAGAACTGCTGGAGCGCGCCACCTTCCCCTACCCCGACCCCACTCACCGCCAGGTCCCCTGGCCCCTGCTGTAATCAATCCATCAGGCTCTCCTCCGGTATCCTGAACGGCGGAACGTACCGGCCATCCACGTCGGTGAACCCATATTCCTGCGCCAATTCCCCCACCGTCAGCGTGCGCCCCGATTTCTGCATCACGTTGGGGTCGGCGGCCAGCGCCGCCACCGCCCGCCCGACGTACTCCACCGATTCGGTCTGCTCCACCTCCCCAGGGAGCGGGCGCCCGTGCGGCGGCTTGTTGCTCATCACCGCTTCCGTGCGCATCCAGCCCGGCGAGAGTGCGACCACGGCCACGTTGTACGCCCGCAGGTGCAGTCCGATCCCGTACGCCATGCGGTTGATGGCCGCCTTCGACACGTCGTACGGCACGTCGCCCAGGTACTTGCCCCGTGGGTCACGAAAGGTCGTGCTGACGATGAGGCCCTGCCGCCGGGGCACCATGAGCCGGGCCGCCAGGCGGCTGGCCGCATAGTGGGCGCGCACGCCCGCCTGGAACATCTTGTCCCACACCCACACCGGCTCCTCCCAGAACGACCAGTTGCCGAGCACGTTCTCGCTTCCTTTGCCCTCGTAGCCGCCCCACACGTTGTTCACCAGCACGTCGAGCCGGCCCTGCTCCCGCTCCACGCGCTCGAGCAGTGCTTCGACCTGGACATCCACCGTGTGGTCACAGCGCACCGGAATGCCCACACCCCCCCGCGCGGTGGCCTGCTCCGCCGTCTCTTCGACGGTGCCGGGCAGGTCGTCGGTCGTCGGCCCGCCGCGCACGCTGCGGCCGGTCACGTAGACCGTGGCCCCCTCTTCCCCCAGCACGAGCGCGATGCCGCGCCCCCCGCCCCGGCTGGCCCCGGTGACGACCGCTATTTTGCCCTTCAAGCGTTGCATGGTTTACCCCCAGCACAACGCGGCCACCTGCCGCAACCCAATCTGCTCTAACGCAAAGACGCAAGGGCGCAAAGACGCAAAGATGGTGCCGGCCCAGGACGGCCAATGCTCTCTGCGACTCAGCACCTCTGCGTCCCTACGTTGAGAAATTGCGTGATCTACGCAGAGTTTACAGGACAATTCTGTACTACCCAGCCTCGAAAATCTCCACTGCCTGTCGCAACCTGGCCAAGATATCCACGTCGAACGGGCAGCGCTCCACGCACTCGCCGCACTCGACGCACGCCGAGGCCTTGACCGGGAAACCCGCGTACCCGGACCTCAGGTCATCCGAGACTCCGCCGCGTGCCTGGTCCACGTACCAGAGGACCCACCCCACCTCGATGCCCTGCGGGCACGGCAGGCAGTGCTGGCAGTAGACGCACTGGCCCGCCAGGTAGTCGTGGAGGTTGGCCACCAATGGCGCTCACGTCCAGCCCGGTCCTCCCCAACTTGCGGTATTCCATGCTCATTTGCCTCCTTTGGTTAAACTCGTGTGTGGTGCAAAATATGACGGACGCCCCGCTTCAGCGGGGATTCCCCGGCTCAAGCCGGGTCTCCAGAGGTTCTCCTATCCCAACAGCGGTTGCTTGCCGTCAACGTCGGTAAAGCCATACTCAGGTCCCAGAGCACGTGTCTGCAGGATACGCCCCGTCTTTTCCATCCTGTCTGGATCAGTCGCCAAAGCGACCACTGCTCGGCCAGGGTATTCTACCGACTCAGTCCAACACCATTCTTCAGGAGGGGGAGTGTTATGAGCCATCACCGACTCTGTGCGCATCCAGCCAGGTATCAGTCCCACCACGGCAATGTTGTGCGCCCGGAGTTCATAGGCCATCCCGATCGTCATATACCTGATCGCCTTCTTCGCTGTGTAGTAGAACAGACTGCCACCGGTGTACGGTTCCCAGTCCCACAAGGTGTTCGCCACAACCCCTTGGCGTTGTGACAACATCAGAGGGACTGCAAAGTAGGTGGTCACCATGGTAGACCATACACCCGCCGTGAGCATCTTGTTCCAACGCGAGAGCGACAACTCCCAGAATGGAGCATCAAGGGCTCCATCATGTTCCTCGTAGCCGCCCCACGCGTTGTTGACCAGGATGTCGAGGTGGCCGTGCTCTTGCTTCACGCGCTCGACCAGTGCCCTGATCTCCGCTTCAGCCGTATGGTCACAACGGACAGGGATAGCGATGCCTCGGCGCGCGATGACTTGCTCTGCCGTGTCGTCAATGATAGTGTCCGGCAGGTCCGGCCTCGTCGAAGCACCCCGTATGCTGCGCCCGGTCACGTACACGGTGGCCCCCTCCTCGCCCAGCACGAGGGCGATACCGCGCCCCGCGCCACGGCTGGCTCCGGTGACGACAGCCACTTTGCCTTTCAACTGTTGCATGGTTCACCTCCGTTTCCTCATGCTTGCAGACAAAGCATACAAGTAGTATACACGATCCATTTGACATGTACTGTCATGTTTCTATACTTATACGATCAGAACTACTGCTCGCCGCGGGCCACAGTCCGCGCATAGCCCGCCGGACTGTGGTCCGGCGGAAGCAGGGGGTAGGAAGCGGGGAGAGGAGAAATCCATGCGTGCCGACCGGCTACTTTCCATCCTATTGCTCCTCCAGGTCCACCGCCGCGTGACGACGCGCGAGCTGGCGAAGCGACTGGAAGTGTCGGAGCGCACCATCCATCGCGACATGGAAGCCTTGGGCGCAGCCGGGGTCCCCGTGTTTGCGGAGCGTGGCGTGCGCGGTGGATGGGGCCTGGTCGAGCCGTACCAGACCAAACTGACCGGCCTCACCAAGACCGAGATCCAGGCGCTCTTCCTCAAGCCAGCGGGCCTCCTGGCCGACCTGGGGCTGGGCCAGGCCTCCGAAGCCGCGCTCATCAAATTGCTGGCGGCGCTCCCTTCCCTGTCCCGCCGTGACGCCGAGTACGTGCGCCAGCGCATTCACGTAGACGGCGCTGGCTGGTACCAGGCGGGGGAGGAGGTGCCGTTCCTCCCCACCCTTCAGGAGGCACTCTGGCAGGAACGCAAACTGCACCTCTCCTATCAACGGAGCGACGATACCCTCGTGGAGCGCCTGATGGACCCCTTGGGCCTGGTGGCAAAGGGCCGTATCTGGTACCTGGTGGCGGCCGTGGAGGGGGAAATCCGCACCTATCGCGTCTCGCGGGTCCAGGACGCCAGGGTGACCGACGAACCGTGCGTGCGCCCCCAAGACTTTGACCTGGCCGCGTATTGGGAGCGCGCATCCGCCGACTTCATCGCCGGTCTCCCCCGTTACCCGGCGACGGTGCGCGTGGTCTCGGACCTGATTGCGCGGATACGGTCCACGTGGAGATATGCGCGTATCCTGCACGAAGGTCCACCGGACGCGGAAGGGTGGACCACTCTCACCGTGCAGTTTGAAACGGAAGACGAAGCCTGCGCATACGTGTTAGGCCTGGGGCCGCAGATCGAGGTATTGGAGCCGCAAGAACTGCGTGAGAAGATCGTCCGCCTGGTGCTGAGCGTCCTGGCGCTCTACGCTCCCAGGAGAGACCCTGCGCTTCGCTCAGGGTGACAGGCACTGGCTGCTGCAAAAACCCCACCACAACTTGAGCGTGGTGGGGTTTCTCCTTCCTTCGCAGGATGCCAGCGTTATTGGTTCGCCTGGGGCTTCAGTTCCATGTCCACGATCGCCCTGCCAGCGGGCTCAGCCGGCCGCCGTGGCTTGGGGGGCTCGATCAGCGGAGGCTCGATGTCCCCTTGCATCGTGGTCTGCCCGCGCAGGTAAGCCCCTTCGTTGAGCAACAGGGACTTGATCGTCAGGTCACCCCACACCCGGCCACTCTCCAGAATCTCCACCCGGTTGCCGAAGATGTTGCCCTTGACCGCCCCGGAGATCGAGATGTTGTTGGCCCGGATCTCGGCGATGATCTTCGCCCCCTCGCCGATGACCAGGTTGCCGGTGATATCAATGCTCCCCTCGAAGATGCCGTCAACACGGACACCGCCGTCGGACTGGACGTCACCCCGGAAGTGGGCATTGGGGCCAATGATGGTCTCAATCTTGGAGACCGGAGTCGCAGGAGTCGCTGGTTGCACCTTCTCTTTTCCGAACACGGATGTCCTCCTTAATGAATGCGTAGTAGCGATCTGTCATTCTGAGCGCAGCTCTGTCATTCTGAGCGCAGCGAAGAATCTCTCTCTCTCCTCATCCGCGATGATACATCAGCGTGGCGCTTTTGTCAATTCTGCCCGACGATGACCTGCCGTGCCTGGGCCAGGGCCTGCTCCTCCTCCTGACCCAACGTCTTGGACGAGAGCCATCCCTCGACCGGCTTGGCGTAGATGCGCGTCCCGCGGCGCCCGTACAACGCTGAGACGATCACGCCGTTCCCCTCGCCATCCACCAGCGCCAGCGCGAAACTCTGGTCGCCGCCGGTGTCCTCAAAGGCGCGAAAGCGCACCAGTCCCACCCCCTGCACGGCGTGCGCCAGCGTCGCGTCCACCTGCTCCGCGCGCGCCACCAACCGCTCGGTGCGCGCGGTCGTCTCCGCCAGTTGGGAGGCCAGGTTCGTCAGCGCCCCAGCCAGACCCGCGTCCCCTTCTTCCACGGCCACCCGTTGCTCCTGCCGGCGCTGCAGCCGGCTCAGCCGGGCCTGCAGGTCGAGCACCCACACGATGCCGACCGCTGCCAGGAGCGTCAGGGCCACCGCCCAGATCAAAACCGTCACATCCATCGCTACCCCTCCTGCTCCACCCGCACTGGCCCCAGGATGACCCGGTCACCGGCCAGGTTACCGTTCAAGTCTACCACAGGAAGGCGGCGAAGGGAAGTCATCCCGTACATCCCCACCTCCAGCCAATAGTCGCCAGGGGGCAGGTCGGCCGGGATGGCCATCCGGTAGGGATCGCTGACGATCTGGCCCGGCAGCCATTTGGGGAACCACAGGTACGTGGGACAGGACCCACCCAGGGGAGTATAGTCGTGACCGGTGACATAGTTGCCCGCCCCATCCATCAGGTGGATGAAGACAGTATAACTATCACGGGGAGGGGCCAGCGCGCGCCAGGTGAGCGTGAGGTGAAGCGGACGCCCGGCCCGCACCGTCACCGGCGATTCCCAGGGGGCCGCTCGCACCTGCCAACCCGCCCGCACCCGCGCCCCCACGAGGCCCACCTGGTTGTCCAGGTTCGCCAGCCCCCGCTCCAGCACCCTGGCCGGCGGGACACCGGGGCCAGGTAGGACGGTGATGGCTGCCAGTTCTATCATCGGTTCGCCGGTAGACAGGTCGAGTTCGGCCCGCCCGCCGCTCAGGTCGGCGTAGCCCAGGCGCAACGGGTATTCCCCTGCCGGCATGGTGAACGGGACCGGCAGTTCGTACCGCTCCACCACCACCTCTCCAGGCAGCCACTGGGGCGTGAGCAGGCGGCTGTCTGTGGTCCAGCGCGCTTCTACAGGCCCCAACTGTGCATACGGCATCCAGATCCCCTCCAGTGGCTCCGGCACGCTCTGG
Source organism: Anaerolineae bacterium (assembly GCA_035529535.1). GTDB lineage: Bacteria > Chloroflexota > Anaerolineae > B4-G1 > B4-G1 > DATKWP01. Next base: position 7,402 of record DATKWP010000611.1, read on the forward strand.
TAAAGAACCAACTCCAGGGGCTCGCCCGCCCGCACGGTGTCTGTGGGCAGGTCGTAGCCCAGGATGTGGACGCGGCCGCCGGCCCACACGTCGAGGGGATGAGTGGGGGCGGCGTCAGTGACCGGCGGGGCCACCACCCGGTAGAAAGATCCTTGCAGCACCAGGCGGAAACCTGCGTCTCGCACGGTGGGCCGGTAGTCCGGCAGGTAGATCGGCCCCTCCTCGATGTGCTCCCACACACTCTCCACCCACCGGTCGAGGGTAGAGGCGTACACAAGTTTGGCGTCTTTCTCGTCCAGCCGCTCTCCCTGCGTGTAGACGTGGGCCCACAGGGGGGTCAGGTGCTCCCAGTCAGAAATGAGCACTGCCCCCTCACCGCGCCCGCCGAAGCGCTCGTAGACGCGGGCGACGTACTCCTCGGCGGCGGTGAAATCGCGCAGAGAGATGCCCCGCTGGAGGTTGAG
>DATKWP010000612.1:0-6493 GCA_035529535.1 Anaerolineae bacterium
GGGTATTGACAAGGAGTGCTTTCTAGAGTATACTTGTATTGACATCTTGAGGAGTGTACAACTATGAGGAACTGGAAAGAACTGGTCAAAATAGACCGGCAGGCAAAAGTGCCGTTGTATCACCAGATCAGTGAGAATTTCCGCGCGTTGATCGGCAGCGGCGAACTGAAATCCGGCGAGGCGGTGCCTTCAGAGTGGGAGTTGAGCGACCTGTACGGCGTGAGCCGCCTCACCCTCCGTAGAGCGTTGGACGAGCTGTCGCGTGATGGCTGGCTTCACCGGCGGCACGGCGTCGGAACGTTCGTGGCCAATCCCCCAGTGGCGCAAATCGTGCCGAGCAAACTGGGTTTTACCCAGAAGATGCATCAGATCGGCCGGACGCCAGGCAGCCGGTTGGTCAGTATCAAAGTGATCCCGGCTATAGACGAGGTAGCGGCCCATCTCGGGCTGGAGGTGGGGGCTCCCGTCACCGAGATCGTCCGGGTGCGACTCGCCGACGAAGAGCCGATCATGCTCGAGACTGCCTGCCTGTCACAGGAGCGTTTCCCAGACCTCGCCGAGGGCTGCCTGAGTGATGGTTCCTTGTACGAGTTTCTGCGTGAGCGCTATCAGGTGGTCATCACCGCCGTAGACCAGACGCTGGAACCGGTCCTGCTGACCGACCAGGAAGTGCTGCTCTTAGGCACAGAGCCAGGCGCACCAGCGCTGCTGAGCGAACTGGTGGCGTTCACCAGCGACAGCCTGCCGGTCGAATACTCGTGGTCTGTGACCCGGGGGGACAAGTGCAAGTTCTTCTTCCGGTTTCGGGAGGGCCACACGGAAGAGTGAGCCGGTGGAAAGGACAATTTCGTGAGACTTCATCCCCTGTTGGAGAGGCTTGGCCAGGGTCTCATTGTTTCCTGCCAGGCTGAACCGCACGAACCGTTACATGGTGCGGCACTTATGGCGCGCTTGGCGCAGGCGGCAGCCACAGGTGGTGCCGTCGGCATCCGGGCCAACGGTCCGGAGGACATCGCCGCCATCCGCGCTGCCGTCAATCTCCCCATCATCGGCATCTACAAGGCTGATCTACCCGGTTTCCAGGTGCGCATTACGCCGACCATTGAGCACGCCCGGCAGATCGCTGCCGCCGGCGCTGACCTGATCGCGCTGGATGCCACTGCCCGCCCACACCCAGATGCAATCTCTGCCGCCGAGTTGATCGCCCGCGTGCACGAGGCGACCGGCTGCCCGGTCGTCGCCGACGTCGCCACGGTGGAAGAAGGGCTGGCCGCAGCCGCCGCTGGCGCTGATGCCGTTGCTACTACCCTTTCTGGCTATACCGACGATAGCCCTTCGCAGGAGGAGCCCGACTTTTATCTGATCCGCCAACTGGCGCATGGTTTGCCGGTGCCGCTCATCGCTGAGGGCCGCATCGGTACCCCCGAGCAGGCAGTGCGCGCGCTGGCCCTTGGCGCGTATGCCGTCGTGGTGGGCAGCGCCATCACCCGCCCGCAGTGGATCACCGAACGCTTTGTAGAAAAGCTGAGAGAGAACCGAAAAGGAGGTGATGCACAGATTGATGAAAAGAACTCTTGTCAGGCCGGCTGGTTGAAGTAGTAGATAGTAGGTACAATCATCATCAGTACAAGGAGAATGAGGAGGACAGGAATGCGCAAGCTCGCTATTGTGCTAATCGTATGCCTGCTAGTCGCTTCAGCAGGCTGCACGGCACCCGCCACCCCCGCACCGACGAGTGCACCTGGCGCACCGGCCGGGGAAGTGACGACCATCAAGTTCTGGGACTACTATGGCTCTGCCACTCCCTTCACGCCCGAGATGATCGCCGCCTTCGAGGCAGAGAACCCAGGTCTCAAAGTCCAGTACGAAGCGCTGAACTGGGATACCATGTTCCAGAAACTCAGCGTGGCACTGACTACCAACACAGCACCGGACGTGGCAACGGTGGACATGACGTGGGTCCCCACCTGGGCCTCACTGGGCGGCTTCACCGAACTGGACACTATCTCGGGAGGCACGCTCAACGGGGTCCCCTTCGGCCAGGCTTTCACCGCGGGCGCGTTGGAGGCCATGACCTACCAGGGCAAGATCGTCACCGTACTCGAGGACTTTGACGTCTACTGCCTCTATTACCGGGTTGACCTGTTCGAGGCGAAGGGGCTGAAGGCGCCCACCACGTGGGACGAATTGGTGGAGGTTGGGCAAAAGTTGGCTGAAGATACGAATGGGGACGGGACGCCTGACAAGTACCTCTACGGCTATTTCCCCGAGACCTTCCGTTGGTCGCAGTTCCTCTACGAGAACGGCGGTACACTCCTCAACGACGACAACACGAAAGCCGTCCTCAACAGCCCTGAGGGCGTCGAGTCGCTCCAGTTCTTCACCGACATGGCCAGCAAGTACAAATTCGCCCTCGACCTCAGTGGAGAGGAATTTATCCAGCTCGTCAAGGATGGGACGGTGGCCATGTTCTCGGATGGCCCGTATCAGATGGGAACCCTGAAGAGTGGCGCTCCCGAGATGGCAAAGATGTGGATGGTCGCTCCCCATCCTTACAAGGTAAAGCCGGGCTCCTACCTGGGTGGGACCGGCCTGGTGATCCCGGTCGGGGCTGCGAATAAGGAGGCCGCCTGGAAGTTTATCCAGTTCGCCACGCGGCTGGAGAATGCCATCGGCGTCTACAAGAACGCCGGTGCCGCACCAGGGCTCAAGGCCGCGCTGGAGAGTCCCGAGGTGAGCGTGGCTGACCCATACTTCCGCGACCAGGTCACGCTGCCGATATTTCTAAAGGCCACCGAGACCGCGCATCACTTCCCTTACGTCCGCCAGTGGAACGAAATCGCCACCGCGATTGACGAGGCGGTCGCTGCGGCAGTGTTGGGGGCGAAGACGCCACAACAGGCTTTGGATGATGCGGCCACCAGGGTGGACGCACTCCTGCAAGAGTAGCCGCAGGTTACGAGAGAAGGTTGGGCGAAGGAGGCGGCGAGTCTCCTTCGCCCGTCTCGACTTGGGATGAACCCTGGTTGGCGTCCATTGGGGATAAACATAAGTAAGAGGAGGAGGCAAATGGGCCGCAGACTTGTCCGGGCGGTAAAGAAATACTACGTAGCCTATCTCTTCATCTCGGTGCCAGTGATTGGCATGGTCGTGTTTCTCTTCATCCCCATGATCAGTTCACTCGCCCTGAGTTTCTGCGACTGGAGCGGCATCCAGTCGCCCACGTTCGTCGGCCTGGCGAACTATCGGAAGTTACTATTTGACGATCCCAAGCTCATCCAGGCCTTCGTCAACACCACCATCTTTGTCATACTGGGCCAGGGCAGCGGCCCCATCTTCGGCCTGATCTCCGCCCTGGCGCTCAATCAAAAGATCAGGTTTCGTGCCGGTTTTCGGACGATCTACTTCCTTCCGTACATGACGTCCATGGTGGTGGTGGCGACCATCTGGAAGATGATCTACAGCCAGGGAGGGTTGTTGAATGCGGTGCTGGGGGGGCTGGGGTTACCGACCACACGCTGGCTCACGAACCCGAACACAGCCCTCCTCGCCATCATCGTTGCCAGCGTGTGGCAGGGCTTTGGCTTCGAGACGGTGATTTTTCTGGCCGCCCTGCAGGCGATCCCCAGGGAGTTCTACGAGGCGGCGATGATAGACGGTGCGAACGCCTGGAACCGGTTCTGGCACGTCACGCTGCCCGGCCTGCGGCCGATCATCCTCATGGTCTACATCATCGGCATCATCGGCTCTTACCAGGTATTCGACCAGATCTATGTGATGACCGGGGGGGGACCGCTCAACACCACTCAATCTATCGTCGGCCATCTGTTCAGCAATTTCACCTACATGAAGTTCGGGTATGCATCGGCGATCGCGTACATCCTCTTTGCGATACTGGCGTTGTTCTCTTACTTGCAGATCAGGTTCTTTGGCCGGGAGGAGTAACATGATGGGTATGGGGACAAGCCGTATACGACTGCTAAAGTGGGGGGGACAAACGGCGCTCTATCTGGCTTTGATCGTCACTTCGATCGCGATGCTGATGCCCTTCTACTGGATGGTGAGCACCTCGCTCAAGCCAGAGGCTGACGTGTTTGTCACCCCGCCGAAGTGGATTCCGAACCCGATCACGTTCGTCCACTACTTGGAAGTGTGGACCCGCCTGCCGTTTGCCAGGTTCTTCTACAACAGTGTGTTTGTCGCCGCGATGACGACCATCGGCGACGTGTTCTTCGCCACCCTGGCCGGCTACGCCTTTGCCAAGTTGAAATTCCCCGGCCGTGACCAGATCTTTTTCGTCATGTTGCTGACGCTTATGGTGCCTTTCCAGGTCAATATGATCCCCCTTTACAAGTTAATGGACCGGTTCAAGTGGCTAGATACTTATTGGGCACTCATCGTGCCGGGGGCGCTATCGGTCTTCGGTATATACCTCATGCGCCAGTATATATTGTCCATCCCTGATGAACTCCTCGACTCAGCCCGCGTGGATGGGTGCTCAGAGTTCATAATTTTCTGGCGGATTGCAGCCCCATTGAGCCTCCCTGGAATCGCCACGCTAGCTATCTTTACCTTCGTCGGATCCTGGACTAGCTTTCTGTGGCCGATGATCGTCACCAGCTCGATGGAGATGCGCACGCTACCGGTGGGGATCGCATTGCTGCAGGGGTACCACACGACCAATTGGACCCAGAACATGGCCGGTTCCACGATTGCGGCCATGCCGATGATCGCCGTTTTCCTCCTCATGCAACAGCAGTTCATCGAGGGGCTGACGGCGGGAGCGGTGAAGCAGTGATCGGAGCCGTGGACATCGGCGGGACGAAAATCGCAGTGGGGATGGTGGACGAGGCAGGGCGGGTGCTGGCCCGCGCCGACAGCCCCACCGCCCCCGAGCGTGGCCTGGCCGGCGGGCTGGCGCGCATCACACAGATGCTGCAGGAGACGGCCGCCCAGGCCGGCGCCCACTTGCGCGGCATCGGCATCGGGTGCACCGGCCCGGTCCGTCCGCTGGCCGGGACGATCGGCGACGTCGAATTCCTACCGGGGTGGGAAGGGGCCGACCTGGTCGGGGAGTTATCGCGCGCCTTCGGCGTCCCGGCGGCGATCGAGAACGACGCCGACGCCGCCGCGCTGGGCGAGGCCGCCTGGGGGGCGGGCCGGGACGCCTCCCGTTTCATCTACGTCACCGTGAGCACCGGCATCGGCGGCGGCATGGTGTTCGACGGCCAACTCTATCGCGGGGTAGACGGGGCACATCCCGAGATCGGCCACCACGTGCTTGACCCGGCCGGCCCGCCGTGCTTCTGCGGCGCGCGCGGCTGCTGGGAGAGCCTGGCTGCCGGTCCAGGCCTGGCGCGCTGGATGAGAGAGCACGACCCGCAGGGAATCCACGTACCTGAGCCGGTGGACGCTCGAAACATCTGCGCGGCCGCCGAACAGGGCGACCCGCTCGCCCAGGCGGCAGTAGCGCGCGAGGCGCATTACCTGGGCCTGGGGTTTGCCAACCTGGTTACGCTCTTCGTGCCGGACGTGATCGCCCTGGGCGGCGGCCTGATGCGCAGCCTGCACCTGTTCCAGGATACGATCCACCAGACCATCCGGGCCACGTGCGGCCTGGTGCCACACGAAAAGGTGCGGTTGGTCCCGGCCACCCTCGGCCCCGACGCCGGGCTGGCCGGTGCAGCCCGCGTGTGGGTGCACCGCTACCAATAGCAACCCCCCCCATCACGTTTCACGTTTCACGCTTCACGCTTCACGTTTCACGCTTCACGTTTCACGCTTCACGCTTCACGTTTCACGTTTCACGTTTCATCGGCCTCACCACCTGCGTCGCCGTGCGGCTGGCCATCGCCGTGGCCACCGCCCCATACTGCGGGCGAAACTCCAACTCATCCCCCAGGCGGACCGGCGGGTCCGCCTCGGTCACGTCCACCACCAGGTGGTCGGAACTGGCCCCCACGATGGTGACCCCGGATCGCCGGGGCAGCAAGCCCTCGATCTGCACGTCCTGGCGGCCCAGCGCCAGGATCGCCCGCCGCCGCAGCCCCAGGTCCTCCCACTGCGGGATCTGCCCGAAGGCATTGGGAGCGACCGGCCCCTCCGGCAGCGAGGGCTTGGTCTCCACCTCGATCACCTCCGCTATCACGGTAAAGGCATCCTGGTGGGGGATGGCCGACGGCCAGTCGCCGGTCGAGTCCACTTCGCCGATCAGGATGGCGCCACCGATGCGCAGTTGGGTGGCGCGCGGCGGCATCTCGCCGCGCAAGATCAGGGCCAGGGTGGCGGAATTGCCGGCCGAGATGATGCGAAACCGTAGACTCAAGGCCCGTTCGATCTCCTCCGCCACGTCCACAAGCAATCGAGTGTTCTCCCGCGTGGGCAGGACGCCGCCGATGCAGGTCACGTTGGTGCCGATGCCGGCCAGCTCGACGTGGGGAAGCCCCACCATCCCGCGCGCCACCTCCAGCGCCCGCTCCGGCATCACCCCCTC
>DATKWP010000613.1:0-7784 GCA_035529535.1 Anaerolineae bacterium
ATGGCGGTCGAGTTTACCTTCGCCCTGGGGGAACAAGTGTATCGCGTGCTGCGCCACCGTAAGGGGGGCAAGCGCGGCAGCACCCTCCTCGACTTTCAGGTGCACGTCCCGGCCACGGATCAGGAGGGTGGGCGGTGGCACTCCATTGCCGAGGGCAGCATCCGCGCCACCCAGGCCAAGATCGAGCGTATTCTCCGGCTCGACTACGACACCTTCGTCAATTCTGCCTTCCTCCGTCAGGGGCGGGCCGACGAGTTCACGGTCAAGACCCCCGCCGAGCGAAAGCGAGTGCTGGGAGACATCCTGGGGCTCAACCGCTGGGCCGTGTACGAGGAGCGCGCCAAAGAGCAGTTGCGGGCGATCCAGGCGGAGGCGGAGGTGATCGAACTGCGGCTGCACGAGATCGAGTCCGAGCTGGCCCGGCGGCCCGAGTACGAGGCAGAACTCCAGGCCGCCCTGGCAGCCGTCGCGGAACTGGGCGCAGTGTCTCAGGCCGCCCAGGCGGCCTATCAACAGGTCGAGATGGCGCGTGCGGAACTCCGGCACGTCGAGGCGCAGGTTGGCGAACTCGACGCGCGGGTCGCCCAGGCGGAGCGGGAACTGGCGACGTTGGCCGAGGAACGGACCGTGCGGCAGAAGCGGCTGGCCGAGTACCAGGGCCTGCTGGCCCAGGCCGGCGAGATTGAGACCGGCTATGCCACCTATCAGCGGGCGGTGGAGCAGGAGCGGGAACTGGGAGCCAAACTGCGCCAGTCCGTCGAATTGAATGAGCGCCGTTTAGCGCTGGAGATGCAAATCTCAGAAGCACGGCATCGCCTCGAAGCGGAACGGGAGATCGTCGTCCGGCGCATCGCCGAACTGGAGGGCCGCCTGCCCGACCATGTATTGTTGGCCGAGCACGACGACGTCCAGGCGCAGTTGGTGCACCTGGCGCAGTTGTCGGAGAGCCGGGAGGCCGCCCGAGGTGACCTGGCCCGTATTGCTCAGGAACAGGCGGAACTGCGCACCCGCAACGAGGCCCTGTGGGCAGAGATGGGCGCACTCAAGGAGAAAATCATGCTGCTGGAACAGGCAGGCGCCCAATGCCCCCTCTGTGGGCAATCCCTCACCGACGAGCACCGGTTGCGGCTGCTGGACCAGTTCCAGGCCGATGGGCGGACCAGAGGAGATGCCTACCGCGCCAACCAGGGGCTGACCAAAGAACTGGCTGAACGGGCGCGCGCGTTGGAGGGCCAAATTGCCGAGAGCGACGTGCTCTTACGTGACCTCCCCGCGCTCCAGCGGCGAGGTGCAGCGTTGGCTGAGCGGGTCGAGCAGGGGCGGCAGGCTGCTGAGGCGTTGGGCACCGTCCAGGCCGAACGATCGGCGGTCGAACAGCGTATGGCGGCGGAAGACTATGCCCTCCCGGTACGGAGTGAACTGGCGCAGGTATTGGCGCAGGCCGTACAACTCGGCTACGACGTGGAAGCCCACGAAGCCGCACGCCAGGCGGTGGTCGAGGGGCAGATCTTTGCCGAGCGAAAGGCGCGCCTGAGCGTTGCGCAGACGAGGGTGGAAGAGGAACAGGCGGCGCTCCGGCGCCTGGAAGAGGTAGAACAGCGGTCACGGCAGCAGATGGAGGCCGAGCGGGCACGCCGGCAGGAGTTGGAGCGGAAAGCGGAGGAACTGCGGGAACGCTTGAAGGACGCCCCGGCGGTCGAGGCCCGGTTGCAGCGAGTACGTGGAGAGGAGGCGGCCGCTCGCCAGCGCCTGGGGGCTTCCCAGCAGCGGCTGGAGGCCTGCAAGGCCCTCGCCCAGCAGCGGGCCGACAAACTCCAGCGCCGGGACGAACTGGCCGCCAGGCAGTCCATCTATGAAGAGCTGCGGACTGCCTGTGGTGTCCAGGGGGTGCCCGCCATGATTATTGAAGCGGCGGTGCCTGAGATCGAAGTAGAGGCCAACCGGCTCCTGGCCCGCATGACGGCGGGGCGCATGCACGTGCGCTTCGATACCCAGCGGGAGACCCTGGCGGGTGAGATACGGGAAACGCTCGAGATCAAGATCGCGGACGAACTGGGGACGCGGGAATACTCCCTCTACTCGGGGGGCGAGGCATTTCGGGTGGACTTTGCCATCCGTATCGCCCTCTCCAAAATTCTCGCCAGGCGAGCAGGGGCGCAGTTGCAAACTCTGGTCATTGACGAGGGGTTCGGCACACAGGACGCGCAGGGGCGGGAGCGGCTGGTCGAGGCGATCAACGCCATCCAGGACGACTTTGCGCGCGTATTGGTCATCACGCACATTGACGAATTGAAGGATGCGTTTCCTGTCCGTGTCGAGGTGACCAAGACCCCGGATGGTTCGATGGTGGAGGTGGTGTAGCCAGGGAATGGACGACCTGAGGGAGTGCGGGCTAATATCGCTGCCGGGCTTCCCGCCGTCGCGCTGCGCGACGCATTTCCCAGGTGGTGCGCGACTCATCCAGTTGGCGAGAGAGTCCCATCCAGTCCTCGACCAGGAAGACGAAGCCGGTGACGCCGGGGGTCAGCAGGTAAGGGCTGAACCACAGGCGGAGCCACGCTTTGCTCAGCGGATACCTGGTCAGTTCCATCATCAGCACGGTCCTGCCCCAGTAGGGCTGCAGCCAGCGCCGGCGTGCCCCTTTCTCTCTGGCCGGGTCGAACACCTGGCCGAAGGTTTGTGGGTGCACGATCTTGATGCGGCTGTAGGAAACGGCGAGAGGGTAGAACGGGGTCTGGATGTGCACATGGTCTGGCTTGCATTGCACCCAGGCCATTCGTCGGGCCAGGCTTGTGTACACCAGGATGGCGAGCGAGACCAGCGCCGGAACCAGGGCCAGCCGGCGCAGTGGCGCGTAGAGGATTGGGATGCCAGGTGCAAACCACCACAGTGCTGTGGAAGCCAGCACGATCAAGACGCATGGCCAGGCCCAGCGCTGCCCCATGCGTCCGTAGATGAGCAGATGAAAGCGTTCCTTGCGACGTTGTCGTCTGGCCATGGATCCTCTTCGCTGAACAGGGATGTGCCGAAGGAAATGCCCATAGGATGGTCGCTGGTAGTATACCATCGGCCGGGGCGATGGGCAAGCAAGCACGTGACATACGGGAAGTAGTCCTTGTCCTGCGTTCAAAGAGTTGACTTGCATGCTAATAAAAGGTATAATCGGTACCCAAGAAAACCTTGCGTGGGCGGGGCCGGACGGGCTCTTTTCTCGCACAGACGACGCGGAAGGCACCAGGGTTCAGGTCTGCGACTCCCCTGGTCGCAGTGGAGGTATCTATGGCGCTGAAGGGAAACCTTCGAGATTTTGGCACAGCGCAGTTGCTCAATCTCATCAATTTGGCGCGCAAAACGGGCACGTTGACGATTGGCACACGCAACACCCAGGCGCGTCTGTGTTTTAAGGAAGGCAAGCTCATCTATGCGACGCTGGACGGGCAGAGTGACCAACTGGGCACCATGCTGCAACGGTCTGGCAGACTTAGCGAAGAGCAAGCCCGCGCGATTCAGGCCCAGACCGAGGTCAAGAGCGATAAGGAACTGGGCCTGATGCTGATCAATGCCGGTTACGTGAGCCAGGACGATATCGTGCGGAGTGTGCGCTCGTACATATTGAACAACGTCTACTCCCTGTTTACCTGGTCGGACGGCACTTTCTACTTCGACTCAAACGAGTTGCCATTTGAGGATCGCATTACGATTCCCATTGACCTGGAAAACGTAATTATGGAGGGCAGCCGCCGCATGAAGGAACTGGAGCGGCTGCAGGAGGAGTTGCCGAACCTGGACATAGCACTCAGGTTTGCCGAGCGGCCGCGCGCGCGTCTGCGTGACATCAATCTGAGCGTAGAAGAGTGGCGTGTAGTCTCTTTCATCAACCCGCGCAACACGGTCCGCCAGATTGCGCAGTACAACAACCTGAACGAATTTCAGATCCGCAAGATCGTGTACGGTTTGCTGCAAGCAGGACTGGTGGAACTTGTCCGCCTAGAGAGAATGGCTGTCCCACCCTCATCTGGAGCAACGGCTACGGCCCCTCAGGTGCCTGTGGCGATGCGCCGTCCGACCGTCAAACGTGGCGTGGTCGAGCGATTGGTTGATTTCTTTCAGAGACGCTAACAATGCAGACAGTCAAAATCGTGGTAACCGGCCCCTTTTCAGCGGGCAAAACACAGTTCATCCAGACCATCAGTGAGATTGATGTCGTAGCGACGGAGCGCAAGATCTCCCGCTCAGAAGAACGGATCAAGGACCAGACTACGGTCGCTATGGACTTTGGGCGGATCACCATAGACGAGGGGCTGGTGCTCTATCTGTTCGGCACCCCGGGCCAACGTCGCTTCGACTTCATGTGGGAAATACTGGCCGAAGGGATGCTCGGGTTCGTCGTTCTGCTCGATAGTGTCCGGCCAGAAACGTTCCGCGAGGCGCGCAGCATCCTCGACACATTCCGCTCCTATGCCCCAGTGCCCTACGTCGTGGCTGCCAACAAGCAGGACTTGAGTGACGCTTGGTCGCCTGAGGATCTGCGTATCGCACTGCATATTCCCGGTGACATCAAAGTGGTGTCTTGTATGGCCCTTGATCGAGAGAGCGTCCGCAACGTCGTGCTGGAACTCTTGTACTCGGTCCTCGCCATGTTGGACAAGGAGGAGAGTGCAGGGGGGTAAGCACCGCACCGCTTGGTAGACTGGGCCTGTATGTGCTGAAAATGTGTTAAGCCTGTTTGGGATTTTCTGAATTACGTCTTCCTGGCGGTCGAACCATGTGAAAAGGCAGGTTCGACCGTCGTGGTTCATCAGGACTGTAACTTCACTTTAACGAAACTGCAATGATTTCTCAATGCACCTCTCACAGTTCCGTGATATAGTATATTCGCGAGCGGTTGCCCGTGCCTCTTTCCCTTGGGGTCCGGTACCCTGTGGCGATCGAGAGGGCCTCCCGCTTCTGAAAGTGATGGTCTTATGAGTTCGATTGTCACTGACCGGGGATTGGTCCATTACGAAGCCTACGGCCGTGGGCGGCCTGTCATATTGCTGCACGGCTGGCTGGAGTCTTGGGACCACTGGCTGGGCACGATGGAGTTTCTGAGCCAGCACTGTAAAGCCTATGCGCTGGACTTTTGGGGCTTTGGCGAGTCCGGGAAACAAGGAGGGGGCTTTACGGTTCAGGATTACGTGGAAATGGTAGACCAATTCATGGAGTCTCTGGGGATTGAGCACGCTCCCGTCATCGGCCATTCCATGGGCGGCACAGTCTCACTCAGTCTGGCCCTGGAACACCCGAAGCGGGTCAGGAAAGTGGCGGTGGTGGGTTCCCCCATTGTGGGTGATGGGTTGGCGCTCGTGTTGCGCTGCGCGGCCCGGCGCCCTCTGGCCAGCCTGGCCTACCAGATGCCGGGTGTGATTCCGTTGGGAGCCAGGGTTTTCTCTCCGCTCCTGGCTCGGGACTGGAAGACCTGGTACAAGATGTTCGAGCGCGACCTTTCGCGTACTACCCTGGAATCCTTTCACCATAGCATCGCCTCGTTGCGAAAGACGGACTTGCGCCCACGGCTGAAGGAGATCCAGATCCCATCCCTGGGCATTTACGGGCGGGTAGATCGCATTGTGAACCCCAGGCAAGGCGAGGTGCTGGCGCGGGGTTCCCAGTTGGCTGAGGTGCGCTACTTTGAGCATTCGGGCCACTTTCCAATGTTGGATGAGCCTGAACTGTTTCACCAGACGCTGTTGGAGTTCCTATCACGGGCCTGAACCCGGGCGACGTGACCTGCGAAAGTCTGAGGGGCTATGGACTTGCCAGCCAGGCGGGGGTAAATGTTCGTATGGCGAATGGAATTGCATCGTCGGTGCGGGGAGCGCCACAGTATTTCTTCCCCAACAAAATGGGGCGGATCGTGCTTTCGGCTCTGGAAGAGGTGATGGGCCGCAACGGAGTCAATGCGATCCTGAACCTGGCCCGGCTGCAGTATCACATTGGGAATTACCCGCCCAACGACTTCGCCAAGGGGTTTGCCTTTGATGAGTTGGGTCAATTGCTGCAAGCCCTGGACGAGATGTATGGGCCACGAGGGGGACGCGGGCTGGCGCGGCGGGCTGGACACGCCTGTTTCAGGTTGGGGGTCAAGGACTTTGGTTCCATGCTGGGTATCGCGGACCTGACTTTTCGCATCCTGCCGCTGGGGATGAAACTCCGGGTGGGCTTTGAGGTCCTGGCTCAGACGTTCAACAAATTCACCGACCACGTCGTACGACTGGGAGAGGATGATCAGTACTTTCATTGGATTATGGAACGTTGTGGCGTGTGTTGGGGGCGTAAGAGTGATTCGCCCTGTTGTCACCTGGCTTTAGGTATTCTGGAAGAGGGATTGTATTGGGTTGGCGGCGGCAAGACCTTCTACGTCGAAGAGGTGTCGTGCATTGCCGCTGGCGACCATGCGTGTACCATCCTGGTCAGTAAGCGTCCATTGGACTGAACGGAACTATGCGCAAGATTATTCTGTTGGATCGGCGTAAGATATTCCCATTCAACGAGCCTGCGCGTGACCTGCGCGTGCTGAACAAGCCGCTATGGCTCTACCAGCGGGATGTTTTAGCGCCCTATGCCACGGAAGAGCGTGAGGCAAAGTCGCTGGCTGAAATTGATTCGCGACCGGCGGAGACGCTGGTCTATCGAGACAACCTGTTTTTTGACGAGTTCTTCGTGGGCGAGTTCATTCAGCGGGCTCGCAAGTCTGGCAAGGCGTGTCGAGTCTCTTTCAAGCCGGATGACCGTGCGATCACTGCCCATGCCATTCACCTGCAGCAGGGCATTCGTCGCAAGGGGGATCTGTACGTCGCAGATATGTGGTATTTCCCGCGCGGCGTCGAATCCCTGGTGCATCCCCTGGTGATAGACACCGATGCGCGCGAGATGGGCTACTATCACGTCCCGACCCACATGTCCGACGATAAGGACCAGTTGGTGTATCAGGTGCCTACCAGGGCGTTTTGCTCCATTGAACACTGGGTCCATACCATCACCGCCAACGTGATCTTTGGCGTGTATGCCCAGGCGGCTCGCCGGGATCGTGAACTGGAGAGCGGCGTCAGGAAGCAACTCAAGACCCTGTGGCGGGCGATGCTGGAGCGGAAGCAGGTCCTCTCTTCGTCGGAATTGGTCCACGTCGGGCGCAACTGCAGCATTGATCCTACGGCGGTGATTAAAGGGCCGACCTACATTGGTGACAACGTCAGCATTGGCCCAGGGGCCGTCATTGATGTCTCGGTCATTGGAGATCACGTGAACATTATGACGGGTAGCCAGGTCATGCTCAGTGTGGTGTCCGATCGTTGCTTCCTGCCCTTTCGAGCGGCGCTCTTTATGAGCGTGATGATGGAAAATTCGATGCTGGCGCAGAATGCCTGCGTGCAGTTCTGTAGCATCGGGCGTGAGACCTTCATCGGCGCCGGTACTACCTTCACGGATTTCAACCTGGTGCCCAAGACCATTCGGGCGTTCCACGAGGGTAAGTTTGAGAACGCAGGTATGTCGGTGCTGGGTGGCTGCGTAGGGCATCACTGTTTCATCGGCTCTGGCATGGTCGTCTATCCAGGGCGAGCCATCGAGTCGGACGTGGTCTTGTTGGCTTCGCGTGATAGGCGCGTGATTGATCGAACTGTGCATTACGAAGATAGCGATCACTTCACCATTGGGAACGGAAGGGATCTGCACGAAAGAAGGTACGAGCCTTGAACCTGGCTACCGACCTGGACAACTTTGCTTTTGTCATTCATCCGCTTAAT
>DATKWP010000614.1:0-3375 GCA_035529535.1 Anaerolineae bacterium
GCAGCGTCAGCGCCGAGAGGATCATCAGCACGCTGAGCAGCGCATCCACGTGTACCACCTTGGAGATGGCGATGTGGAACGGGTCCAGCGCCAGCAATCCCGCCCCGGCCCACGCCACCGCCTCACCGAACAACTCTCTCAGCAGCCACCAGACCACAAGCACTCCCAGGGCGATCGCCAACGCCAGGGGCAGGATACTGACGGCCACCTCGGCGCGAAAAGCGCGGCCCGCGATGTCCAACGGATGCTGTGGCGAGGTCCCCAGCGCTTTGAGCAATGCGTAATACGCGTGCTGCGCCGACCCGATCAAAACCATCGGCGTCACGCCGGGATGCTCGGAGACGACAGTGTCGGCCCATTGCCCGCGGAACACAGCGTCTATGAAACGGAAACTCCGCTCATACCACTGCAACGGGCGTGAGACGGGATAGACCGCCCGCGGGATAAACGCGGCCAGGAAGAGTACTAACAAGAGTACGATGGTCCAGAATCTGCGCCGTGTAGTCATAAGCAGGGAGCAGGGAGCAGGGACTAGGGATCAGGGATCCAGCAATATGCGATAGACGTCATCGGTCAGGCGATTCCCGGTTTCGAGGGCCGGCAGTCGAGCGCCGGTGATTGGGTCGTACCAGCCCAGGCCGATGGACTCGCCTTTTGCGTCGGATGTACTCATCCGCGATGATACCACAAATTCGTCGGCAATCAAGTCGCCCGGTTTCCACAGCGAGGTGGGGAAGCCGCCGCGCAATGGTGGGGCATCGCTGGCGGCCAGCAGCGCCCCCTCGGCATCGTACAGGTGCACCAGCACTGTATAGTCTTTTTCCAGCGGCGCCAATGCTCGCCACCAGGTGTGGATGCGTATGCGGCTCCCCTCCGATATCAACTGCACTCCCTCCAGCCGCATGGCGTCGCCGAACGACGGTCCATCCTGCAGGCGGGCATCCTCCAGCACCTCCACCGGGTGCGACGCCCCCACCCGCACCAGCCCCAGTTCCAGCATCTCGCCGCCCGGCTGGCCAGCCACGGTGACCGGCAGCCGTTTCCCATCCGATAAACGATAGAAGATTGCCACGACCCGCCAGGCTTGCATCCGCTCGACCCGTTCCGGCGCTACCAGCCGGTACCGGTCTGCGATCACCTCGTCGGGTTGCCAGGCGTAGGTGGGGTAGTTGCCGCCGCCGGGGATGGTGTTCAAGTTCACCAGCGTCGTGTCATCACCCGCCACCGGCGAGACCCACTGCAGTGCCAGCGCATAATCCTCGGTAATGGGCTGGCGGGCCTGTACGAACAGTGCGACGGTGAGCCCCTGGCCCGGTTCCACAGAGCGGGTGGAGAGTGTGTGACCCCACACCCGGATGTACTCATCCGCAATGGCATCACCGAACAGGACCTCGGGCGCTGGCTGGCCGGACACTGGCACGGCCGGGACCGGTTCCCGGGGCGGCAGCGCGAAGGCAGGCCGGACGACGGCGAGTGCCCCTATCACCGCCAAAACCCATAAACCGCCTCCCACGCTGCCCAACACCCAGCGGGGCCGCCACGTGAGCCGGGCCAGCCCGTAGCCGAGCAAGGCCCCGATCGCGGCGTTGGCCTGGAAGAAGAGCCGCCCCAACGGCGCGTAGGTGATCTGGTTCCAGCGCACCCAGGAGACGACGACCAGCCCCAGCCAGAGCAGGAACAGCCCCGCCATCCACCTCTCCCGCCGCGGAGTGGTCCTCCACGCTCTCACCCACCCGGCCAGCCCCAAGGCGACCAGCACACCGAACAGCCAGTAGACGGGCTGAGGAAAACCCAACCCACACGCGAACGCAGCCCAGTAAGAACGGAAGGTAGCAAAGATTTCGGGGAGCACCAGGCGCCAGGGCCAGCCCCTGCGCCCGCCATAGATCGAGAGCATCATGTTCGTACCGGTCGGGTCGCCGTAGAGCATCCAATTGCGGACAAACCACCAGCCGGCAACAGAGAGGAATGAGAAAATGAGGAATGAGGAACGAGCAATGAGCAGCGAACAATGGCGGAGCACGGACCGCCGACCGCCGACCGCCGACCGCCGACCGCGAAACACGGAGCACGAGACACGGGCTGCCGACCGCCGACCGCCGACCGCGGAACACGGAACACGAAACACGGAACACGAAACACGCTTCACGCAATCGGCCAGGAGGCCCATCCCCGCAAAGGCCAGCGCCATCACTCCGCCCAGTTTGGCCAGGGGGGCCAGCCCGCACAGCAGGCCCAAAATCAACGCGCGCCACCAGGTGAAGCCGCGCTGCAGGAAGTACACCGTCAGCGCTACCGCCACCACCGTCAGGCAGTTCACCAGGTTGTCGTTGTTGACGACGCCCCCCATGAAGACGAACTGGGGGTTGAAGGCCACCAGCGCCGCTGCCAGCGGTGCAGCCTCTTTCGGCTGGGGAAAGGCCAGGCGGGCCGCCGCGTAGACGGCCACCACCGTCACGCCCCCCAACGCAGCCGAAAACAGCCGCATCACGTGGACCGCCCGCGCTGCTCCCTGGTACGGGAACTCCTCCCGACGAGGATCGTGCCGGTACCGGGCCACGTTGTAGCGGGCAGGCCGGCCACAGGTCGAGAAAGGGTTACTGGGCGGCAGCCCCTTCAGGTCGTCGAGGGGCAGGCCCAACACGCGCACCAGCGCCGCGTTGAGCGCATAGTACAGCGGGGCCTGGGAGCCCTCCTGCCCGAACCCGTAGCCGATGGCGTACTCGCGGCTCTGCACCGGAATGCCCCGCCCCTCTGCGATGTGCTTGGCGTAAAGCACGTGGCCGATCTCGTCCGGCCCCTCGTAGATCGGCGTCACCAGCCCATAGACCAGGGCCACAGGGATGTACAGCGCTAGAATCAGAAGGATAGGGCGCACGGCCGGCTGGCCAGCGAAACGGTTGAGGACTGACACCCTCACCGCCCTCTCACCCACCCCAGCGTCTCCAATCCGATCTCGACCGCTGAGCGCAACACTGCCAGGCTGTTGACGCTCTTGAGATAGGTCCACATCGGCCCCGGCCGAAACGCCCACTCGCGGAAGGCCCGCCGTTGCCAATACTCCAGCCGCTCGGCCGGGAGGTCGGGGTAATCCAGCACCGTCGAGCGGTCCATGTCTACCTCTTCCCAGCGCGTGCCGGGGCGGAACCAGCCGTTGGCGACCACCTGGTGGTAGAAGGGGGTCCCGGGATAGGGTGCGGCGATGTGAAAAAGCGCAATGTCGAGCGGCATCCCCTTGGCGAAGCGGATCGTCTGCCGGATCGTCTCCTCGGTCTCCCCCGGCAGGCCGATGATAAAGTAGCCCCAGTTGCGGATGCCGGCCGCGCGCGCCCAGCGCAGCGCCCGCTCCGCCTGGGCCAGGTCCGTCCCCTTGTG
>DATKWP010000615.1:0-2642 GCA_035529535.1 Anaerolineae bacterium
CACTGTGTGAACTTGGCAAAACAGAACTTTTGTGCTATGATATGATCGCAAACCAGAATGCCCTGGATCGCAGCGGCTGACCAACTGCTGGAAAACGTCGAGAAAACAATTACCGGTACAAAACAATTAACGGAACCGGGACGCCGTTTCGCTGACCCCCGCCCATTTCCTGCTCCCTATTCCCTGATCCCCGATCCCTGGTCCCTGGCCCCTGCCCCCCTGTTGCCCCGCGCCAACCTGTGCTATAATCTCCTCATGCCAGAAAGACCGCCTGAGGAGGCAAATCGCCATGGAACTGCTCCGCAAAGCCGAGAACCTGACCGAAGCCTACCAGGTGCTGGTGCCTGACCAGCCCCTGCAGGGCGAGTGGCTGGAACGTTTCTACGCCGAACGCCCAGAGCATGCCAGCATCGCCAACCTGGTGGACCAACTGCGCTCGCTCGACCCCCGTGACGACGACAAGACCCTCTTTACTGGCCACCGGGGAAGCGGCAAAACCACTGAACTGGCGCGACTGGAGCAGGCGCTCAAGCCCACTCACACCGTTGTGCGCCTGGACGCAGGTCGCCTGCTGGACATAGGCGACGTGGACTACGCCGACCTGCTGGTCATGCTGGGGCTCCAGGTATTCCAGGAAGCCAAGCACCGCGGCATGAAACTGAACGAGCAGCGATCGAACGATCTGCTGTTCTGGTACGCCACTCGCGTCTTCGAGGAGGACGAACGGCGCCGGCTGGAAAGTGAGGTCGGAGGTGAACTGGACGCCGTGATCGCCAAGTTTAGCCTCAAACTGACCACCGACGCCCCTCGGCGCCAGACGGTACGCCGGGAGGCGAAATCCTATCTATCCGACCTGCTCGAGCGGCTGAACGCGCTGCTTGACGACCTACAGGGGAAAACAGGCCGCCGCACACTGGTACTGGTAGACGACCTGGACAAAATGCTCGACCTGACGCAGGTGCGCGACCTGTTCCACGACGGCGCAAGTGCACTGATGGCTCCGCATTGCCGGGTGGTGTACACGGTCCCCCTGGCCATCTACAACACGAACGACCTCCACCAGGTGCGCATGTCGTTTGCGCGCAACTTTGTGCTGCCTAACATCAAGACGGTCGAGCGAGACGGAAGCCTCTGCCGCGAAGGGCGGGAAGCACTGCTCAAAGTGCTGGCCTGCCGGCTGATGCCCGGGTTGCTGGCGCCGGAGGCAGCCGAACGGTTGGTAGACCTCTCCGGCGGCCTGCTCAAGGAACTGATCTCCCTGGCCCGCGATGCGGTGCTCCGGGCACGGCGCTTGCGCGGTGAGCAGGGCCCGGTGCAACTCGACGACGTGGAGTACGCCGCCGGCCAGCTCCGCAACACCTACCGCGCCAGCCTGACCGAGGAGCAGTATCACGAACTCTGGCGTATCTATCAGGGTGGCCCATTCACCAACAGCCAGGTCGCCCGCGACCTGCTGCACAACCTGAGCCTGCTGGAATACGATGGCGGCAAAGCCTGGTGGGGCATTCACCCCGTCGTCCGGCCGCTGCTGGAGGAACGCGCGGATGGGTTCCGCCAGGCAGGCTGAGCCGGCCCCCGCACCGGACCTGGGGCTGCAACTATCGCTCCTGTGCGACGCGCTGGACATCCTGGAGCGCGGCGCCTTCCTCTTCGCCATCTGCGAGGAGGGGCCGCTGCGTCAGCGGCTCATGGAGCGTGTGCGCGAGCACCTGGAGATCGAGGGCAGCCGTGGCCTGATCGAGGCCGAACTCTCACCCGAACAGCCCGACCTGGCAGGGCGACTGGAGGGGCTACTGTTGTACGACCTGCCTCCTCAGGAAGACGGCCCCACTCTGGTGCTAGCCACCACCCTCCGCGACAAGCCCCGCCCGCCGGTCGTTTTCGTCCTCACCCGTGGACTGGCCGACGCCGGGTTCCCCCTGGACTCCCTGCCCGCCGGCCACCCCGACCGCAGGCCCGTGGAGCAGGCCCGCCGCGCCCTGCGGGCGCTCAACTTCCAGCGGGAACGGCTCACCCGTCTGAACGTCCCGCTCATCGTCTGGCTCAGCCAGAGCACGTTGGGACAGGTGATGATTCACGCCGCCGACGTGTTCGCCGCCCGCAGCGGCATCTTTTACTTCGAGACTGAGCCCGCCTGGCGCGAGCCAGCCGCCCCACCGCCGATGCATACGGGAGTGGTCGTGGGCCTGTTGGATCGCTTCAGCCGTACGCTCCTGCCGCCGGAGGAACTGCGCGGGCGCGCCGCGCTCTACGAGCGGAGGTTGGAGCGTGAACGGGACGCCGAGAAACCCCACTGGCCGGGCATCGCCTTCCTCTGCCGCGACCTGGCCAACATCTACCACGAAGTGGATGATTACGGACAGGCAGGAGAATTCCAGGACCAGGCGATCGAGGCATACCAGAAGGCGATTGCGGAGCGGAAGGGCATAATCAGCAAGGAGCAAGAGGCAGGAAATGAGGAGCAAGAGTGGGCCAGTCTCCAGGCCTGGTTGGGCAATGCCTATCAGGACCGTATCCGAGGCAACCGGGCGGAGAGCCTGCACCAGGCCATTCGCTGCTACGAGGAGGCGCTGCGCCTCCATACCCCCGAGGCCGCCCCCCTCGATTACGCGGGGACGCAGAACAACCTGGGGCTTGCCTAC
>DATKWP010000616.1:0-4692 GCA_035529535.1 Anaerolineae bacterium
GCGTCCCCGTCAATGCGCAAGGCCTGCCCTTCGGCGGTGCAGAACAGGACGTGCGCCCCCTCTCCGGCCACGTCGCCGAACAAGAGTTCATCTCCCTCGCCCAGCCCCATGACTGTGCCCCACGTGCGCTCCGAGAGCGCCAGGTCCGCCACGCGCGTGCGCTTGACCTTTCCGGCGCGGGTACCCAGCACCAGGTAAGCGTCTGCTCGCAACACGGCCATGCCGATAACGATCTCGCCGCGTTCCAGCCCCAATGCATCGGGGCTGCCCTCACTCGGCACAAAGCCCACTGCACCCCGCCAGCCGCGCCCCTGGTTGGTGAGCAGGATCACCTCGTCGCCCGGCCTGGCCTGCACGTGCGCCAGGTGCACGTCGCGCACGGCGCGCTTGCTCAGCTCTTTGGCGGGCCGGTAGGAGAACCCGGAAGCGGCCGTACGCTGGACGCCCTCGGGCGTGAGCACGAGCATCTGCGGTTCCTGGGGCATCACCAGGTCGGCCTCGGTCGTGATGACGCCCGCGCCGGCCGTGGCATCCTCGCGCTCGACGATGATCGTCCGGCGTGGGGTGGCGAAGCGCTCCTTGAGCGCGGCCGTCTCTTCGACGATCACCTCCAGCCGTTTGGCCTCGGAGCGCAACATCTTCTCCAGGTACTTGATGCGGGCCTTAAGTTCCTTGTGTTCGTCTTCCAGGTTCTTGCGCTCGAGCGCAGCCAGCCGCCTGAGTTGCATGTCCAGGATGGCGGTGGCCTGGATTTCGGTGAAGCCAAAGTTCTTCATCAGGTTGACGCGCGCCGTGTCGGCCGTGCGGGAGCGGCGGATCGTCTCGATCACCTGATCCAGCATGTCGAGCGCCTTCAGCAGCCCCTCGACGATGTGCAGCCGGGCCTTGCGCTTGTCCAGTTCAAACCGGCTGCGGCGCTCGATCACCGTCAGCCGGTGGGCGACGAAGTGGATCAGCAGTTGGGGGAGCGGGAGGTACAGCGGGCGCGTCCCGCCGTTCTCGTCGGTGGGCACCAGCGCCAGGTTGATCACCCCGAACGTCTCGCGGAGTTGGCTGTACTTGAGGACCTGCTTCAGCACGTCTTGCGTGCTGGCCTGGCGGGAGACCTCGATCACCACGCGCATGCCGGTATGGTCCGACTCGTCGCGCAGGTCGGTCACGCCGCCGATGCGCCCGTCGCGCACCTCGCGGGCGATCTTTTCTAGCACCGTGCTCTTGAGCACGCCGTACGGCAGTTCGGTGACGATGATGTTGGTCTTGCCGCCGCCGATCTCCTCCGTCGTGACGCGCGATTGCATCACCACGCGCCCACGCCCCGTCGCGTAGGCCTGACGGATCGAGTCCACCGGTCCTTCGCCGTCGTCACGGTAGCGGTAGATGACGCCGCCAGTGGGAAAGTCCGGGCCGGGGATGAACTCGAGCAGGTCGTCCACGCTGATCTTGTCGCGCTTCTTCCAGTTCTGCGCTAGGTGGACCAGCGCGTCGCACACCTCCCCCAGGTTGTGGGGCGGCATGCGCGTGGCCATACCGACGGCGATGCCATCTACGCCGTTGACCAGCAGGTTGGGGAACACCGAAGGCAGGACGGTGGGCTCCTGGAGTGACCCGTCAAAGTTGTCCGCCCAGTCCACCGTGTCCATGTTCAAGTCCTGGAGCACCGTCTCGGCGGCCGCGGTGAGCCGGACCTCAGTGTAGCGCATGGCGGCCGGGCTGTCGCCGTCAATCGAGCCAAAGTTGCCCTGGCCGTCCACCAGGGGCACGCGCATGACGAACTCCTGGGCCTGGCGCACCATGGCCAGGTACACGGAACTGTCGCCGTGGGGGTGGTACTTGCCCAGCACTTCGCCGACGACGCGGGCCGCTTTCTTGTGCGGGCGGTCGTGTAGCAGCCCCAGGTCGTGCATGCCGTACAGGATGCGCCGCTGCACCGGTTTGAGCCCGTCGCGCACGTCCGGCAGCGCCCGGTCAGTGATCGTCTCGCGGGCGTAGCCGATGTACGCCTGGGTCATGTCGTCCGCCAGTTCGACCGTCTCCACTTCGATTGCGGATTGCGGATTGCGGACTTTGGATTGCAGATTGTCAGATCGTGCGCGGCTCATTCGTCCTCTTCCTCGTCTACCATTTCCTCGTCTTCGTCTTCGTCTTCGTGCCCATTCCCGTTGTCGTCCATCATCGCCGTCCCGTCCCAATACCGCATCAGTCGCTTCCGGCGTCGCCTGGGGCTGCCGCCCATCCACAAGGAGACGGCGGCGTTGGCGGCGTGCACCTCTTCCGCCGTCACCTGGACGATGTGCTCGTTGATCGAGGGGTCATCGCCATCGCCCGGCCGGAAGACGGTGTAGCGCAACTGCTCCGGGTTCATCTCGCCCAGCCCCTTGTAGCGCTGGATGGTCGCCCCCTTCGGCAGGCTCACGGCATCCCCTTTGGCCTTGCCGCCCCACTCGGCCAGGATGCGGTCCCGTTCGGCGTCGCTGTAGGCGTAGCGGCTTTCGCGCCCATTGCGCAAGAGGTACAGCGGCGCGCGCGCGACGTACAGCCGGCCGGCGTCCACCATCGGGCGCATCAGCCGCCAGAACAGCGTGTACAACAGCGTCTTGATGTGATCGCCGTCCACGTCGGCGTCCACCAGCACCGCCACGCGCCCATAGCGCATCTGCTCGACGTCGAGATCGGCGCCCACCCCGGCCCCGATGGCGGCGACGATGGCCTTGACCTCGCGGTTGCTCAGCGCCTTGCTGAGCCGCACGCGCTCGACGTTGAGGATCTTGCCGCGCAGCGGCAGGATGGCGTGGTAGCGCCGGTCGCGCGCCTGCTTGCACGACCCGCCGGCGCTGTCGCCCTCGACGATGAACAGCGTCGTCTGTGCCGTGGGGCTGCCCTTGGCCACGTCGGCCAGTTTGCCCGGCAGTTCGTCCACCTCCAGCACGGAGCGGCGCATGACCAGTTCGCGCGCTTTGGCTGCGGCGTGGCGCGCGCGCGAGGCGGCCAGGCAGCGGTCCACGATTTTCTTGCCCAGCGGGATGTGCTTGCGGAAGCGCGCCAGGAGCGCCTCGTAGACGATGGAATGCACCTGCCCCTGCACCTGGTCGGAGCCGAGTTGGGTCTTGGTCTGGGAGGTGAACTGTGGATCGCGCATGCGGATGTTGAGGACGGCGGTCAACCCGGCCGTCGTGTCCTTACCGGTGATCTCGTCGCCCTGCTTGAGCAACTTTTTCTCGTCGGCGAAGACGTTGATGGCCTTGGTCAGCGCCGCGCGGAACCCGGCGACGTGCCTGCCACCGTCGGGCGTGGGGATGGTGTTGACGAAGGAGACGATCTCTTCGTCTTCGCCGCCGTGGTATTGGAGTACGACCTCGACCTGCGTGCCGTCTTCGGTGTCGCCCTGCACTTCGATGGGGGGGTGGAGGCTCTGGCGCTCGCGGTTGAGGTATGTGACGTACTCGATCAGCCCACCCCGGTAGCAATACTCGCGTTCCTGCCGCTCGTGCCGCTTGCCCCGTTCGTCGGCGATGTGCACAGTGAGGCCCGGCACGAGGAACGCCACCGTCTGCAGGCGGCGGGCGAGCGTGGCGAAGTCGAACTCGAGCACGTCCAGGAACTCGGGGTTGGGCATAAAGGCGACGATCGTGCCCAGTCCGATGCTCCTGTCCTTGTGCTCCTTGATCGCTGTGTGTTCGCCGCGCACGCCGACCTGGCCGATGACCTCTTCGGTGTGGGGGTCGAGGATGTGCACCGGCGTGACCGGCAGCCCCCGCTCGTAGCGCTGGCGATATAATACGCCGTCGCGCTTCACGGTAACGACGAGCCAGGTGGAGAGGGCGTTGGTGGCCTTGATGCCCACGCCGTGCAAGCCGCCGGCGGTGGAGTAGGAGCCTTCCTCAAACTTGCCGCCGGAGTGCAGTTCGGTGAACGCCAATTCCAGCGTCGGCTTGTCCTTCTCCGGGTGCATGCCGGTAGGGATGCCGCGCCCGTTGTCGGAGACGGCGATGGAGCCATCGGCGCGGATGACGACCTCGATGCGGTCACAGGCGCCGGCGAGCGCCTCGTCCACCGCGTTGTCAGTCACTTCGATGGCCAGGTGGTGGAGCGCCGACGCGCCCTTCCCGCCCACGTACATGCCGGGCCGGCGCTGGATATTCTCCGGATATTCCAGGACCTGGATATCGGCTTCGGTATACTCTCTCCTCAGAGCCAACGGATCCCCCTGTCGAACGAATGGCGAATTGCGAATGGCGAGTTCGCGGACGCGCCATTTTACCACGTGAGGGCCGACAGCACAACGTCGCGTGAACCGCTGACCGCGCAGCGGGGGGAAGGCCAGCGTAGGGATGCGCTATGGGCCCGCGTGCAAAAATAGAATATTTGTTCTATATTATACTCCTGGTTGGGCAAGATGTCAAGTGCAAAATGGCCGCAGTGACCGGGGAGCAGGGATTGGGGGTCAGTGATCGGTGATTGGTAGTGGTTGTGCTTTTCTGTGCTGTATGATACACTCTACGCATCAACTGCATAGTATAGAGTTGACTTCGGTACCATCTTTGCGTCTCTGCGCCTCAGCGCCGCTGCGTTAAAGCAGATTGAGTTGCGGCGGGATGCCGCGCTATGGATATCTCGCGAAGGGAGGGTCTGACGTGGCTGAACATCCGTTGACGCTGCCGTGGGGAAAAGAGGAACTGTCCCTTGCCCTGCCCG
>DATKWP010000617.1:0-5291 GCA_035529535.1 Anaerolineae bacterium
GGCGTGGGCGTTTGAAAGGATCGCGCGTGCGCGTTCGATGGCGGATGCATCTCCCCGCGCGGTCGCGCTGAGGACGGTATAGCAGGTCAGGTACACCTGGAGGGGGTACTCGATGCCCTGCGTGCCGTTGGCCTCGATCCAGGCCAGGCTTTCCTCTACGTGCTCGAGTGCCCGCTGTCTGTCCTCCTGGGCCAGGCGCACGCGGGCCAGGCCGGCCAGGTCATCTATGGCAAGGCTGGGCTGGCCTAACTCGCGGCGCAGGTGGAGTGCCTCGTCGTAGACTTGAGCGGCGGCCTCCAGTTCACCCAGGTCCGCCAGGGCGTGCCCCAGGTAGGTCAGGCTGTAGCCCTCGCCGCGCCGGTCCCCGATCTCGTGCTGGATGGTTAGCGCCCGCTTGCAGTGTTTGCGAGCGTCTTCGTCCTCGCCCAGCCCGTGGTAGACCAGGCCCAGGTTGACCAGGCTATTGGCCTCTCCCCAGCGGTCGCCGATAATCAGGCGGATGTCGAGCGCCTGCTGGTGGTAGTCCCGCGCTGCCGCATAGTCGCCCAGGTCGCAATAGACGGTGCCGAGGTTGTTGAGGGCGAACGTCTCGCCCCGCCGGTCGCCGATAGTGCGAAAGATAGACAGCACCCGTTCGTAGTAGTCGCGTGCGACTGAATAGTCGCCCAACTCGTAATGAGTGATGCCCAGGCTGATCAGATTGTCCGCTTCCCCCTGCCGGTGGCCGATGGTGCGGCACAATTCCAACGCACGCCAGTAGTGCTCTTGTGCCGCCGGATAGTTGCCCTGGTAGAGGTAGACGTTGCCGAGCGCTTGCAGGCTCTTGGCCTCGCTGGGGCGATTGCCGGTGGCGCTTGCTATATCCAGAGCCTGCTCCAGTGGCCGGCGTGCCGCATCGTAATCCCCTTGCCGCCACAGTATCTTGCCCCACGCGATGTAGCCTTCGGCATCGTCTGCCAGTTCCTCCGTCTCTGCCGCGTGCGCGATGGCCCGCTGCACGGCTTCCAGTGCCCGCGCGTACTCGCTGGTGGCCTCGTAATAGTCCGCCTGGCGCAAAGCGACCGTGGCACCCCAGCCATGATCGTGCGCCTGCCCGGCCAGGGCCGCCAGGGCTGCCAGGTCCCGGGCCTGGGCTTCCCGCTCTCCGCGCAAGTCGTTCACTGCTTCCCGCGCCAGCAGCAGATCGTAGCGCGTCGCCAGGTCGGCCTCGGGGGTGAGGACGAGCGCGCGGCTGAGATAGCCTGCCGCCTCCACGTTGGCAAACTGCGCCGCTGCCCATTTGCCGGCCAGGCCCGCGTAATGCCGTTCGCGGCTTTCGTCCCCGGCCTGGTGCCAGTGATAGGTGAGCAGCGGGTAGTGGGGAGCCAGCGGCGACTCCAATCCTTCCGCTGCCGGTTGGCCGGGGCTGCCGAAGGTGCGTTCGTACCACAGGGCGACCGCGCGGTGCAGTTGCCGGCGCTGGGCGAACAGCAGCGTTTCGTAGGCCACTTCCTGGGTGATGATGTGCTTGAAAATGTAGGTCAGTTCCGGTTCTGGGGCCTCCAGCGGCGTCAGGTCCAGGCGGTCCAGGTCTTCGAGGTAGACTCTCAGCAACCGGTGAGTGATCTCCATGTGCTCGCCGAGTGTATCGTGCAGGGGAGTGTAGGCGAAGGTGCGCCCGATGACGGCCGCCACCTTGAGCGTCAACTGTTCTTCGGGTGGCAGCCGGTCTATGCGGGAAAGCACGAGGCCCTGGATCGTGTCGGGCAGCGCCTGGGCCGCCCGCTCCAGGTCGCCGCGCACGACGCAGTGTTTCTTGCCATCCTCCGCTTCCACCGCGATGAGGCCGTTGTCGCGCAGCGCGTACACCAGTTCCTCGGCGAAAAACGGGTTGCCGCCGGCCCGCGTGCGCACCAACCCGGCCACCGCTTCCGGCAAATCCTGAACAGCCACGCCCAGCCGGGCCGCGGCCAAGGCCAGTGTCTCGTCCGGCGAGAGGGAACCTAGCGGCAAGCGCTCCGTCTCGGCCATGCCAGCCAGGATTTGCGGTTCCATGCGCTGGGCTTCGCCTTCCATAGGCCGCGTGATGACCACCAGCAGCAGCGGCACGCGCGCGACTGTGAGTGCGCGCGCCGCCTGGACCGTCAGGTCCCACGACAGCGTGTCCAGCCAGTGGGCGTCTTCCAGGACGAGCACCAGCGGCCTCTCGGCGGCCCAGGCACGCAAGAGCGCCAGCAGCAGCGAGATCAGGCTCTCGTGCCGCAGGTGAGGGTCCAGCGAGCCGGTCAGCTCGTTTTCCGGCAGGCCCAGGTTCAGCACGTCGTTCAACAGAGGGGTGCGCTCCACCAGGTCGGGGGCCACGTCGTGCACGTGCGCCTGGACCCGGCGCTGCCGTTCCGCCGGGTCGTCCACCTCCTCCAAGTTGAAGTAGGAGGTAAAGATGCCACGCCAGGCCCGGTAGGGGGTCTGTTGCTCGATGCTGCGCCCCATCCCCAGCAGCCCCGCTACACCGCGCTCCTGCATCAAGCGCGCCAACTCCTCCACCAGTCGCGATTTGCCGATGCCGGCCTCCCCTTCGATGAGCAGGATGCGGCTGCGCCCGGCCCGCACGTCGTCCAGGCCAGCGGCCAGCCGGGCCACCTCGGCCCGCCGTCCCACCAGCGCGCCCCGAGCCTCCTCCTTGCGTTCTCTGACCTCTCTGCCGGCCTCGCCCGTGGGCCGGTAGATGCGGATCAGCCCCGCCTTGCCCTTGACGCGGACAGGGGGGAGCAGGTCGAAGGTCAGCCGGCTGCGCGCGTTCCGATAGGTTTCATAGTCGCAGCGCACCTGGCCCTCGCCGGCCACTCCCATCAAGCGGGCCGCCAGGTTGACGGTGTCCCCCATCACGGTGTACTCGCGGCGGGTTTCGCTGCCGACGGGACCGGCGAACACGCGCCCCGTGGTCGCGCCGATGGCCAGTTGGACCCCCTGGTTCCTGGCCAGTGCCTGCAGGTCCAGGGCGCAACGCAAGGCGCGCTCTGGGTCGTCCTCGTGGGCGTGGGGAGGTGCGCCGAACAGGGCCAGCAAGACGGTCCCCTTGTCGTCCACGGCCAGTCTGTTCATGCTGCCTTCGTAGCGCTGGATGACTTCCTGAGCGGTACGTACGAAGGCGTGCAGCCGTTCGACGGCACCGGCCTGCGCATAGTCAATGCCGGAGATGCCGATGAACAGCACGCTCATCGGCCGCAACACGGCCAGCCATTCGTGCAGCGCTTCTTCCAGCCAGGCGCTGACCACGCCGGGGACGTAGCACCGCAGGACTGCTTCCACTGCCTGGGGGTCCTGAACGCCTGCCCAGTCCGGCTGAGGTAGAGGATGAGGGGCGACGGCGTGGGGGGCCACGATGGCCACCGCCTCTGGACTGAGGACGACCTCCCCCCGCCGGGCCTGGTGCTCGGCCAGGGCGATCTGGCGCAGCGGGTCGCCCGCGATGACGTATTCCCAGCGGCCGCCTACGCCGCCTATCCGGGCGGCCAGGACCTCGCCCGCGCCGATGCCGATCTTCATCCCCAGGGCCACCGGGCCGGCGCTGGTCGCCAGCGCGGCAAACTCACCCATCCCTGCCTGCATCGCCTCGGCGGCCTGGGACGCCCGGCGCGTGGCGATGCTCAGGCCTTCCTGGAGGGCCGGAAAAACGACCGTCATGGCGTCGCCGCTGAATTTGACTGCCTCACCCCCATGTTCCTCGACGAGGGCGATCATGCGGCTAAAGTAACCATTCAGCAGGCGCGTCAGTTCCTCCGGCCCTTCCGAGCCCCTTTGCGCCAGCGCTTCCGTCAGCGGGGTGAAGCCAGAGACGTCGGCGAAGAGCACCGCCGCCGGCCAGCGCTCGGCCCGGGCCTCCGTGGGAGGTGCGGGCTGCGCCTCGTTTAGCGTGGCGCGGACGACGTCGGGCGGGACGTAAGCCGCGAGCGTGCGCATCAAGTCAGCCATGCCTGGTTTCTCACAGCAGGTAAAAAGCAGACCCGCTCACCACTGGGTCTGCTTTTTGTCAGTCCACACCAAGGCAACGGAATCAGTTGCGTTGCCGCAACACCACCGGCAGATAGACGTACTTGTCGGCGTAGGCGTCGCCGCCGAGCAACTTGATCGTGGCGCGGTTGGCGCTCATGCCACGCCGGCTGTCCGGGCTGGGCAAGGCCCAGTTCAGAAACTCGTCCCAGGTACCATCCTGGCTCATCTGGTAAATCGTTGGCGCCACGTAGCTGCTGAAAGCGCTGGACGACTCTGAGGGGGGATAGTAGATCGAGAGGCCGTGTGCGCCGCTGTGATCCCAGACGTAACCGCTGGCACCGCCGCTGGCGTGTCGCTCGCGGACGACGGCATCGGTGACGGCAGACTTGACGGCTGCTGCCTGTGTGGGCGCCAACCCTCTGGCACCAGCCTCATTGGCCAGGTCCCACAAGTCTATGTATTCGGCCCGCCGGTAGTCGGTGGCTGCCATGTCGGCCGCGAAGGCCTGCGAGGCGTCGCGTGCAGTCTTGATCTGGGCCGGAGTATTCGCGGCCCGGATCGTGTCGCCAAAGCTGCTTACTGCGTTGCGGACGGTTTCCATCTTGCTGGTGTTTATCAGTGAGATGGTGTGCGGGTAGCCATGGCCATCGGCCACCAGCGCTTCGGCGTGGTAGCGCTCCACGATGCGCTGGCCGACGGCGAGCGGCGTGTCGGTCGCTGCCAGGTCGCTGAAATAGCGCGGGTAGGTGTCGAGCCCCCAACTGATCTGCTCGGAGAAGACCACGTAATTCACCCATTCCCGCAGGTCGTAGGCGTTCTCGGCCAGTCCCATCAGGCAGGCTTCGTAGTCGAAGATGTCAATCTTGCGCTGGCCGTTGCGGGTCGCGCTCTTCAGCGCCTCGTACAGTTCCGGCGGGGTGAGTTGATCGTTGCCGGAGTTGGGGTCCCAACTGATGCCGTATGCCCCATTGCCATGATCGTCAACGGACAGGTAGTAGTGGTCGGCCGGGTACTGGTCCATGGCCCAGGTGGCGAAGGTGGCCAGCGTGTCGCGGTCTCCCATGTTGAGTTCGCCCACGTTCCACCGGTTCGTCCCGGTTGTATAGTTGCCGTTGGGCTGGACCAGGTAACGGGTCGTGTCGTTGGTGCCGGGGCCATCGTAGAGGATCACGACGTTAAGGAAACTGCTCTTGCCGCCGATGAACGACTCGATATCTTCCCGGTACTGGGTCAGGATCGGGGCAAAGTTGGAGTCCTCCGCGTTGAGGTAGAGTATCACGGTCCAGGCGTCCGCGTAGTCTGGTGGCACCTCGTTGCCG
>DATKWP010000618.1:0-10956 GCA_035529535.1 Anaerolineae bacterium
TGGGCCTGTAACCCGTGCGATCCGCGCTTCGCCGGGCGGCCTGGCGGATACTCGGTGACCACGCCGGATGGTACCTTTTATTATCCCGACTGCAGTATGCCCGGTAACCCTGACCTGCGCTACGACGCCATCTACGACGACGAGCAGCCCATCCGGGACGCCTTGGAGGCGGCCAGGGGCTTCGTCAGCCGGCTGAATCCCCGTTTCGATCAGATCGGCTACGTGCGCTATTCCAACAGCGGCCAAATCGCCAGCGAGTTGCAGTGTATGCGACGACTGGGATCTGACGGTTGCACCCCGGACGTGATCACCACTACGGTGCTGTACGAGTTGGACCGCACGCGCGCCAGTGGCTCGACCAACATCGCCGATGGGATGCGGTTGGGCATCACGGTGCTGAGCACGGTCTCTCCTCATTACGGACGGCCGGGAGCGGCCCACGTCATGGTGGTGATGACCGACGGGGAGGCCAACCAGCAACCCAACTCCTTCTGCGATGACCAGGACCTGTGGCCCGATCAGCCTGACGATACACAGGCTGAACGCCAGGCCAAGGACTGCGTGATGTACTATGCCCAGCAGGCCCGCGACAATGCCATTATCATCTACACCATCGGCCTGGGCGAATCGGCGGACCGCGAATTGATGATGGCGGTGGCCGAGCTGACCGGTGGATTCTATCGCGGGGCCGATAGCCGCGAGGAGTTGGATTCCATCTTCAACGAGTTGTACGAACGCATCTTCCTGCGGCTTATCCATTAGGTTGGCGTACGGGGTGGCAGCCCTGGTTCCCCAGGGCCGGAGAGTAAAACGAGGCATTGTTGCAGTCTCAGGAAATGAAGGTAGGGCGGGGTCTCGGGCCTGCATAAGGCCCGGGACTTTGTTTGAGCTACCTGTGAGGCCAAAGTACCGTGCCCTGTCGGGCGGATGGCAGTACTGCGGTTCTTATGGAAGTACTTGACATTTTGGTTATAAGACAGTATCATTTCCATAGAGTTCGAACTGGCTCATCCACGGTGGGACATAGTTTAAGGAGGCAATATGCGCGGCGGTCGAACGTTGATCTTGATCGGGTTGATCGTACTGCTGGGGGCCGTGGCGGTAGGGGTCATTTTGTGGAGGATAGGTGGGTTGGGGGCCAAACCTGCGCCATCTCCTGAAGTAACTGGGGAAGCAGGCGAGGCTGGAGTGTACGTGGAACCACCCACGGGAATGCTGGAAATTGTCGTAGCAGCGCAGAACATCCCCCGAGGTACCCGGATCACGGCGGATGCGGTACAGAAGGCGAACTGGCCGGACACGTCCGTTCCCCAGGGCACCCTCACCAACGTCGAGGATACGTTGGGACGCATTGCTCGCCTGGACATGGTGTTGGATATGCCGGTCACGGAAGGTATGGTGACCGATAAGCCCGGTGACCTGGGGGGTATGGGTTCGGATGCGGCGCTCCAGATTCCGGCAGGGAAGGTGGCCTACGCCTTGCCGGTGAGCCGCTACGCCGGCGTGGCCTGGGCCCTCCAGCCAGGTGATCACGTGGACGTGATCATCTCGCTGTTGGTGACAGACCTGGACGAGGAGTTCCAGACGGCCTTGCCCGATAACGCCGCCTGTGTCCAGCCACCGGAGGGCGAGGAGTGCCAGGGTGGCATAATGGGGCGGTTGCAGGTATTAGGCAACGGGTGGGTGGTGAACCTCACGCCAGGCGAAGCGCAGCGCCCCCGTTTGGTGACGCAAATGACGGTCCAGGACGCCATCGTGCTCTACATAGGCGATTGGTCGCTTGAGGAGGGAGTGCCGACCCCCGAGGGGGGAGCGCCGCCCGTCGATGTGCAGGCGGCAGAGGGAGAGGCGCCGCCGCCTGCTCCTACTCGTGCGGCGGTTGAGCCCGTAACGCTCATCGTTACGCCACAGGACGCGATGGTGCTCAAGTACGCGGAAGAAGTCGGGGCCAGCATTGATCTGGTGCTGCGCTCGGCCGGTGACGTGAACCAGGTGCCCACCGAATCGGTCACGTTGCAGTACCTCTTTGAGCGCTTTGGCATCGAACTTCCGCCTAAGCTGCCATACGGCGTAACGCCTCCCATATACTCCCTGCCATCCAGCACGTCCAGCGGATCTGTGGCGGGCGGAACCACGGGTCAGACTACGGAACAGTAGCCCGGTTTTCCGGTGGAGGGAATGGTAAGTGGAACAGCCGATGGAGCGCATCCGCGTCTTGATCGTTGATGACATCGCTGAGACGAGGGAGAACCTGCGCAAATTGCTCTCCTTCGATGCCAGCATCGAGGTCATCGGTGCAGCGGCCTCGGGCCAGGAAGGAATCAAACTGGCCAAGGAGTTCCATCCGCACATCGTGCTGATGGATATCAACATGCCCGGTATGGATGGCATCGCCGCCACGGAGGCTGTTCTACAGGAATTGCCGGCGACTCAGGTGGTGATGCTCTCTGTGCAGGGGGAGACCGATTACCTGCGCCGGGCGATGTTGGCCGGTGCGCGGGATTTCCTGACCAAGCCGCCCACCGGCGATGAACTGATGGGGACCATCCGCCGTGTCTATGAAACGGGCAAGACCCGCGCGGCGATGATGATGCCCATGCAGCCGACTGCTCCAACGGCGACGACCACCGAGGGGAGACGGGCCAGGCACGAGGGAAAAGTGATCGCCGTTTTCAGTCCCAAGGGTGGCGTCGGGTGTACCACGATTGCCGTCAACCTGGCCGTCGCCTTGCAGGACATGCTGGGCAGCAAGCAGAAGGTGGCCCTGATGGACGCCTCCGTCCAGTTCGGGGACGTGGGAGTGATGCTCAAACTGAAAGCCACGCGTAGTCTGGCGGACCTGGTGCCCCACGTTGAGGATCTGGACCGCGATATGCTGAACAGCGCGCTGAGTACCCACACTTCAGGACTGAAAGTGTTGTTGGCCCCACCACATCCAGAGGCGGCAGACAGCCTGTTGGCCAGCACGGCGGATGGGGGACATGGGGGCGGCGCGGCGCTTGGAGCGATCTTGACCATGATGCGTGAAGAGTTCGACGTCATCATCGTAGACATGTGGTCCTGGGTGGACGACATCGCGTTGACCATCTTTGACGCAGCAGCGCTGATCGTGCTGGTCGTGATGCCCAGCATCCCGGCCATCAAGAGTGCCCGCCTGTTTCTTGAAGTGGCGACCACCGGCCTCAACTACCCGATGGAAAAGATCGCGCTGGTGGTCAACGGCGTGGATCGGCGTGTGGGAATCCCGGTGGACAAGATTGAGCAGGCCATGATGCCCGCGGCCGCCCAGATTCCTCTGGATCAGCAGGTGGTCACGACCGCGGTCAATATGGGGGAGCCTTTCGTTACGCGCGACCCGAGCCGGCCTGTTTCGCAGGGCATCATGCGGTTGGCTGAGCGTGTGCAGAGCCTGGTGACCGAAGAGCGCGAGGAGTAAGGGGAAGGGGAGGTAGGATTATGTCACTGTTGAGGCGGATTGAGCGGGAGAGACAGACGGCGCCGCAGGAACCTGCGCAGGCTGTGCCCGAGGCGGACAAGTCTTCACGCATGGCCGAATTGCGGGTGCGCCGCCAGCCGGTCTCCCCTGCTCGCGATGCTTATCTGGACCTCAAGACGCGCATCCAGAACAAGTTGATCGCTGAACTGGATCCGACGATGGACGTCACCAAGACCGGTGATGTGCGTCGCACGATCGAGGAGATGTTCAACAATATCCTGGCCGAGGAGGCCAGGGTCTTGAGCCGGCCGGAGCGACAGCAGTTGTTTGAGGCGATCGTGGCCGAGATACTGGGTCTGGGGCCGCTGGAGCCGTTCCTGGAAGACCCCACGATCACCGAAGTCATGGTAAACGGGGCCAAGAACATCTACATCGAGCGCGAAGGAAAGATCATCCGCACCAACACGACTTTCGAGTCGAATGACCACCTGATGCGCATCATCGAGCGTATCGTCGCTCCGTTGGGAAGGCGTATTGACGAGAGTTCTCCCTACGTGGATGCGCGCCTGGCAGACGGCTCCCGCGTGAACGCGGTCATCCCCCCCATCTCCCTGGTCGGGCCAGTGCTGACGATCCGCAAGTTTTTCAAGATTCCGCTCACGATCGAGCGCTTGATCGAGTTGGGGACGATGACCCCGGAGTCAATTGAACTGCTGAAGGCGTGTGTACAGGCCAAGCTGAATATGCTCATCTCAGGGGGTACTGGCACCGGTAAGACGACCCTGCTGAACGTGATTTCGGGTTTTATCCCCGATGATGAACGGATTGTCACGCTTGAAAACGCCGCTGAATTGCAGCTGCGCCAGGAACACGTGGTGACGCTCGAATCACGCCCACCGAACATCGAAGGCCGGGGTGAGATCACCATCCGCGACCTGGTGATCAACAGCCTGCGCATGCGCCCCGATCGGATCATCGTGGGGGAGTGCCGGGGTTCCGAGGCCTTCGATATGCTCCAGGCCATGAACACCGGCCACGAGGGCAGCATGACCACCATTCACGCCAACAGCCCGCGCGAGGCGATGGCTCGCCTGGAGAACATGATCCTGATGGCCGGCATGGACCTGCCGCACCGGGCCATCCGTGAGCAGATTGCCTCTGCCTTGAACGTCGTCGTGCAGTTGGAGCGTATGCGGGATGGAACTCGCAAGTGCGTGTCCATCACCGAGGTTCAGGGCATGGAAGGGGACGTGATCACCATGTCCGACATCTTCAAGTTCGACCTGACCGGCTACGAAAAGGGGCGTGTCGTCGGTGCGTTGCGCCCCACCGGATTGCGTCCCAAAGCCATGGAAAAGATCGAGGCATCCGGCATTCGCCTGCCGCCCAGTGTGTTTGGCATGACAGGGCAGCGGATGCGGTTCTAGGAACCTTGCGAAGGTTGCGGGAGCCTCCGCAAGGTTGAGTGTCGAGGGAGGGTTGTCTGATGGGTTTGTGGGTACTGGTGGTGCTGGCGGCGGCTGGCCTGGGGACCGTGCTCGTCGGGTTGCTCCTATCTCGTCGAGCCAGCCGCACGCTTCTGGATGAGCGGTTAGGCCTCGCCGGACAGGCAGCACTTGCGCAGGCCGAGGTCGCGACGGCGCGCAAGTCCCCGCTGGGGGATGCGTTGAACCGTGTACTGGCCAAGCGAGGGTTGGGCGCTGACCTGGCGACGCAACTGGCGCGGGCCGATCTAAAGATCACGGTCGGAGAATTCATGGCCGCCACCATCATCCTGGTCGTACTGGCCGGCGCAGTGGCCTTCTTCTTGAAGCGAGATATCCTCGTCACCGCCGGGGCGTGCCTGGCCGGCTTTCTGGCCCCCCGCTTTTACGTGGGGATGTTGCGCAACAGGCGGCTGAAGTCGTATAACGACCAGTTGGCCGACTCCATCAACCTGATGGTGAATGGAATCCGTGCTGGCTACAGCATTTTGCAGGCCATGGAGTCGGTCTCGCGGGACATGGGGCCGCCGATCTCGGTTGAGTTCAAGCGCGTGGTACAGGAAGTGCAACTGGGTCTGCCCGTGGAACTGGCGTTGAACAACATGCTGCGGCGTGTCCCCAGCGCTGACCTGGACATGTTGATCACGGCGATCAACGTGCAGCGTGAGGTGGGTGGTAACCTGGCCGAAGTGCTGGACTCGATCAGCTATACGATCCGGGATCGCGTGCGGATCCAGGGGGATATCCACGCCTTGACGGCCTACGGCCGTGGCGCGGGCAACATGCTCAGCGCGATCCCCGTGATCTTGTCGATCGTCATCTATCTCATCAACCCCAAGTTTATCTCGCTCTTGTTTGTCCATCCCTGCGGGTGGATCATGATCGGTGTGGCAGTGCTGGGCATCGTGGTGGGTTACCTGGTCATTCGTAAGATTGTGAATATTGACGTCTAGTTGCCGGGAGGGTCGGATGGCAGTCATGTTAATTGTCCTGGGCTTGGTTCTGGTGGGAGGCCTGGTCCTCGTCATTCTGGGTTGGTCGAGGGGGCGGCGGCCTGATACGATCGAGGAGCGCCTGGCTGATCTCGGCACGCTGGAACGCCCGCCCACTCTGGAAGAGATCGAGTTGTCCCAACCGTTCACAGAGCGTGTCCTGCTGCCTTTGATCACGAACCTGGCCGGGTTCGTGATGCGCCTCTCACCTCAGAAGAGCCGGGAGGCGTTACAGCATAAACTGGACCTGGCAGGAAATCCCTACGACGTCACGCGGTACATTGGCATCCGTGCGTTGGCGGCGCTCCTGTTCGGAGGGCTGGGACTCACGCTGTTCTTCGTCGCCAGGTCCCTGCCCTTCATCCAGCGCCTCCTGTTGCCTGTGGTCGGGGCGGGCTTGGGCTACTATCTGCCGGTCCTCTCGTTGGGGAGCAAGATTCGCAAGCGCCAGTACAACGTCATCAGGTCGCTGCCCGACGCGCTTGACTTGCTGACGATTTGTGTGGAGGCAGGCCTGGGTTTCGATGCCGCCATGGCCAAGGTGGCCGACAAGTGGGACAATGAGCTGAGCATAGCGTTCGGTCGGATGCTCCAGGAGGTCAACCTGGGCAAACTGCGGCGCGATGCGTTGCGGGATATGGCAGATCGCATGGAGGTGCGGGACGTATCTACGTTCGTGGCCGCCATCATTCAGGCCGGCCAACTGGGCGTCAGTATTGCCAAGGTGCTGCGCATTCAGGCCGATCAAATGCGCGTGCGGCGACGCCAACGGGCTGAGGAATTGGCCCGCGCCGCCACGCTCAAGATCCTGCCCCCGGTGGCCTTTCTGATCTTCCCTTCCATCCTGATCGTCTTACTGGGGCCGGCCGCTATCCAGTTGCTGCAGGTATTCGGGTCAGGAGGTATCGGTTTCTAGTGAGTAGGCCGGTGGTCTAGAGGGTAACTCCAGAGCGGTAGCGCTAGAGACAGGTTCCTGTGTCCGTCATTGAGACGATAGGTTCCCATTGCTGCCATCTTCGTAGCCGGTTTCTCGATCTTCTCTTTCCTCCGCGTTGTGTTGGCTGCGGGCGGGTGAGCACGTGGTTGTGTGCCGGGTGCCTGGAGCAGATTCAGCGCGTTGAGCCCCCTATTTGTACCCGCTGCGGGGATGCCGTTGCCACCGCTGGGCTATGTATGCGCTGTCGAACCTCTCCCTTGCAGATTGAGTGCATCCGCTCGGTGGTCTGCTTTGAAACGGTACTCCGTGAGGCAGTACATGCGCTCAAATATAACGGCCGCACCGTGTTGGCCGGGCCTCTGGGCGGCCTCATGGCATCGTACTGGATGGAAAACTCCCTGCCGGCCGACGTCATCGTGCCCGTCCCATTACACGTCGCCCGCCTGCGCGAACGCGGGTACAACCAATCGGCACTCCTGGCCCACGAGATGGCCCGCCGGGTGGGGTTGACGGTGGACGAGCGGACACTGATACGGCAGCGCGCGACGTCGCCGCAGGTCGAACTCAATGCCGTGCAGCGGAAGGAAAACGTGCGCGACGCGTTTCATTGCTCAGGGAATGGGCTGGCCGGCCGGCAAGTGTTGCTCGTTGATGATGTCTGCACAACGGGCGCCACGCTGGAAGCCTGTGCGGTCGCCCTGCATAACGAGGGAGGAGTACGCGGCGTGCGGGCTCTGACTCTGGCCCGTCCACGCCACTGAAGTCTGCTTCGGCGTCTGGTTACGCCCGTTACCACCAAAATCTCTGTTAAGGAGGAAGCCTGTGGAAATCCCTATCTTTTCCCGAAACATGGAAGTGACGCCGCGATTGAGAGACTATGTCGAGCATAAAGTGGAAAGGTTGGATCACTACTTGCCCGTGATTGATGATGCGCGGCTGGATCTGAGTGTGGAGAACACACGCAGTGCCTCCCATCGGCAGGTGGCGCAGTTGACGGTACGGGTGCGTGGTACGATCCTGCGGTCTGAGGAGCGTACCCACGATATGTTTGCTTCGATTGACGCAGCGTTGGACAAGATGTACCGCCAGATCGCGCGGTACAAGGGCAAGCGCCAGGACCGCTGGCATATGGCCGGTGAGGCACCGGCGGAGGAAATCGTAGAGGCGCTCCCCATTGAGGCGCCGGCGGAAGAGGCGAGCGGGGAAATCGTCCGCGTCAAGCGTTTCGAGGTGCGACCGATGTTGCCGGAAGAAGCGGTCGAGCAGATGGAACTGCTGGGCCATCACTTCTTCATCTTCCTGAATGGGGAGGAGAACGCCTTCAACGTCGTGTACAGGCGGGACGATGGCAACTACGGCCTACTGCAGCCGGAAGTTGCTTGAAGCACAGGAGATAGACAGCTTGTGGTCCAACGTGTGACGGACGCCCCGCTTCAGCGGGGGGTTCCCGGTTGAGATGATCATCAAGGGGGTCCGGTGTCCGCCGGACCCCCTTTGAGTAGGAGGAGCCTGGTTGGCGGACAAGATCACCCTGCTGCTCATGGTGGGCGGGTGGGGGAAGAGCGAAGTAGAGCAGGCCCTGGATGGGGCGCATCGCGCCGCCGCGCGTGACCTCCTGGAACTGCTGTTGCGCACCGGTTGGATCGGCCGCGTCATCGTCGCTACGGATGACTCTGCCTGGGGCGACGTGCTGGCCGGCCTGCCGGTGGAGGTGGACCTCGACCCACCGGGGCAGCCTTTTCACTTCGGGCGGCGGCTGGCCGGGCTGATCGAGCAGTACGGTGGAGAGCGCGTGCTCTATAGCGGGGGCGCTTCGGCACCGTTGTTGGGCGCGGAGTGCTGGAGCGAAGTACTGGCCCGGCTGGGTGAGGCGGAGCGGCTGGTGGTCACCAATAACCTGCACTCGTCCGATTGGGTGGGATTTGTCCCTGCGGCCGGGGTGGTTTCCCGGATCGCTCAGCAGGTCAACGACAACGCCATCGCCTGGGCGCTGACCTACGAGGGGGGCTTGCCGGCCGAGACCCTGCCTGCCTCGGCTGCCACGCGCTTCGATCTCGATACGCCTGCCGACCTCTTGATCGCCGGGCGGCACCCGGGCAGCGGGCCGCACCTGCGCCGTTTCCTCGCCGGGCTGGGCTGGAAATCGCCGCAACTGGACGGACTACTGGCTGCGATGGCCCGTGAGGGTGGAAGCCTGGCCGTCATCGGGCGAGTGTCTGAGGCGGCCTGGGCCGCTTTGGAGCGGGCGACCCGCTGTTGGGTGCGGGTCTTTGCTGAAGAGCGGGGCATGCGCGCCAGCGGCCGGCAGGCGCGCGGGCAAGTGCGCTCGCTGCTGGCCGATTACCTGGAATTGGTGGGCCTCGAGCGCTTCTTCGAGGAGTTGGCGGAACTGGCGGAGGGGGTACTGTTCGACAACCGCGTGCTCCTGGCAGCGCGCAGGCTGTGGCCCTCCGCGCGCGACCGCTTCAACTCCGACCTGCACCGGTGGGACGCCGTGGAGGAACCGTTCTTGCGGGACTTTACCCGGGCGGCTGCAGAGGCGCGCGTGCCGGTGGTGTTGGGTGGACAGGCGGTGGTGGCCGGCGGGTTGATGGCGCTGGTCGAAGCCTTCGAGATGAGGAAACGATGAATCAGTATCTGCTGTATCTCCCCCACCAGGCTCTTCTAGGCATTGTAGGGCACTGGCACGACCTTGTCCGCAATCTCCGCTTGCAGGGCCTTGACCGTCTCCGTCACGTGAGATCGGATGTCGGCCAGTGCAACGATGGATCGCTCGGTGCTGCGACGCAGTTTCACCTCGACTCCCCCCGCCTCCAGGGAGCGTTTGCCCACCGTCAACCGGATCGGAATACCGATCAGGTCCGCGTCGTTGAACTTGACGCCCGCCCTCTCGTCGCGGTCGTCGTACAGCACCTCCACGTTCGCCGACCGTAAATCGGCGTACAGACGCTCGGCCACCTCTTCTCCGCCTTGCAGGGCGACGATGTAGACCTGATAAGGTGCCACCGTGACCGGCCACGTGAGACCCTGCTCGTCGTGGTATTCTTCCGCCACGCACGCCAACAGGCGCCCAACCCCGATGCCGTAAGACCCCATGATCACCGGCCTGGCCTGTCCGTCCCGGTCCACGAACGTACAGCCCATGGACTCCGAGTAGCGGGTGCCCAGTTTAAAGATATTGCCGACTTCCACTCCCTTCGACGACCGCATGGCAGCGCCGCACTCGGGACAGGCATGTCCCTCCTCGGCGACCGTCAGATCGGCGACCAGGCCGGCCCGATAGTCTCGCCCATAGTTGACGTTCAGCAGGTGATAGCCCTCGTCGTTGGCCCCCGCGACCAGGTTGGGCGACGCGGGGATGAGGTCGTCCACGACGACGATCGCGTTCTCGATCCCGATGGGAGAAGCGTAGCCGGGGATAGCGCCTAGCGCGCGAATCTCCTCGTCTCGCGCCGGACGCAGAGACTTGGCCTTCAGGGCGTTGGCCAGTTTAGTCTCGTTCACGTCCATGTCTCCGCGCACCACGGCGAACACGAATTTCTCCACGTCCCCCTGCCCTTCCCTGACCGTCGCCATTCTGAAGAGCGCCTTGGCGGTTCTCGACTCAGGCACGCCCAGGAATTCGGCCAGGCTCTCGATGGTGGTGACGCCTGGCGTGGCGACCTTTTCGATGGGCTTGGGCTTTTCCTCCACCGGGGCCGGCTTCTGGAACCTGGCGATCTGGCGGTTGGCCGTGTAGCCACACCCGTCACAGATGAGGATGGTGTCCTCTCCAATGGGGGCAAGGTACATGAACTCGTGCGCCATCTTGCCCCCCATCATCCCTACGTCCGACCTGACTGCTACCACGGACAGACCACACCGGTGAAAGATGTTCAAGTAGGCCTGATAATGGGCCTGATACTGCACGTCCAACCCTTCCCAGTCTGTGTCTAAACTGTAGCTATCCTTCATAGTGAACTCTCTGACCCGGATCAGGCCGGCGCGCGGGCGGGGGTCATCGCGCCATTTCGTCTGGATGTGGTATAGCAGGCGTGGTAGTTGCTTGTAGGACTGGATCTCGGTACGCACCAGGCTGGCGATGACTTCTTCGTGGGTCATCGCCAA
>DATKWP010000619.1:0-2049 GCA_035529535.1 Anaerolineae bacterium
GGGCGAGACGCGAACAAGTTCACGCTTCCAAGCATGGCAGGCGCTGGACCGGGAAACGCTCTTCGACCGCATGGTGCAAGAGGCACTCCTGAAGGTGGCTGTCGTCATCAGCGGCCAGGGGCCGGAGGCGTTCGGCATGCCGGAGATGTTTACCCCCATGCAGCACATCAACGCCAACCGCCAGTTGCGCCGGCTGGCCGTGTTGATCAGCGATGGGCGCTACTCCGGCACCTCCTATGGGGCCGCCATCGGCCACGTGACGCCCGAGGCGTGGCACGGCGGCCTGATCGGGCTGCTGGAGACCGGGGACCTCTTGCACGTTCAACTGACGGAGCGCCGGATTGACTTGCTGGATCCCGAAGCGTTCGTCGTTGGCCGGCTGGAGCGCTGGAAGGCGGATTTGCGCACGCTGCGCGCAGGACTGGGGGCAGAACGGCGCCAGCGTATGCTGGAGCGGCGGCAGCAGATCGCGGCCAATAACCGGCTGCACGACGTGACCGACGCCAGCCGGGGGGTGGTGCCGCGGATCGTGGCGGAAGAGGCGACCCAAGCCTATGGGACACGGGACGATGTTCCACCTCGAAAGCATTGACTTGGGGGCAATTTGGTTGTACACTAAAGGGCAGTGACATGATACTACTGGAATGGGTTTGGCGGCGATAGCCAGCGGAGAGAGGAATAGCGCTATGTCCACACAGATTGAACCAATGACAATTGAACTGTCTCCCAAGATACACCCAATTCTGAACAGCGTAGCCGGAGAGACACCGGATCAGAAGATCGCTCACCTTCTGTTAGCCGAAGTTCGCCACCACCTGGAAGTATGCGAAAAGGAACTACTGGAACTGGAAATCAAGTATGGCCTGGAATACACGGACTTCCAACGGAGACTAGAGGCGGGCATACTGGGAGACGAGTTCGGCTATGCTCTGGAAATGGATGCAATGAGATGGGGTGATCTGATCGCCGAGAAGAAGCACTGGCTCCAACAACTAGGCTCACCAAGGGAGCTACTCGGATGACGTTTTGTCCCTGAGAATGAACACTGAGAGCCCTAATTCCCCTATGCATCGAATTTCTGGCGTTGTACTCCTCCGGGAAGTGGCGCTGCACCTCCATCCCCACGACAACGTCGCCATCGCCAGGGTCCCTCTGCCGGAGGGCCTCGCGCTGGTGCTGGAGTCCGAAGGCCGTCCTCAGTCCCCCATCTCCGTGCGCGAACCCATCCCCAGCGGCCACAAGGTGGCCCTGCAGGAGATCGCGGCCGGGCAGCCCGTGCGCCGCTACGGCCAGGTGATCGGCTTTGCCACCCAGGCCATCCTGCCCGGCGAACACGTGCACACCCATAACCTGGGCGTGCAGGACTTTGCGCGGGACTATGCCTTCGGCGCGGACGTGCGGCCGGTGGCGGTCGTGCCGGAGGGGGAGCGCCGCACCTTCCAGGGCTACCGGCGCGCCGACGGGCGGGTGGGCACCCGCAACACCATCGCCGTCATCTCCACCGCCAACTGCTCCGCCCACGTCTGCCGCCAGATTGCCCACCACTTCACGCCGGAGGCGCTCCGGGCCTACCCCAACGTAGACGGCGTGATCGCGCTGGTCCACCACGGTGGCTGTTCGATCCAGAGCGGCGGCCCGGATTACGTGCTGCTCCAACGCACGCTGGCCGGCATGGCGCGCCATCCCAACGTGGGCGCTGCCATCGTGGTCGGCCTGGGCTGCGAGACCAACCAGCCCACTGCCCTGATCGAGAACTATGGGCTGTGCAGCAGCGACTGCTTGCGCTCGCAGTGTCCCCCGGCACTGGCGATCCAGGACCTCGGCGGCATCCGCCAGGCGGTGGAGGCCGGCATCGCGGCGGTGGAAACGCTGCTCCAGGTGGCCAACGCCACGCAGCGCACGCCCCAGCCCATCTCCGAATTGACGCTGGCGTTGCAGTGCGGCGGCAGCGACGGCTGGTCGGGGGTGACCGCCAACCCGGTGGTCGGGCTGGTGGCCGACGAGGTGGTGCGCCAGGGGGGCACGGTGGTGCTGGCCGAGACGCCGGAG
>DATKWP010000620.1:0-5141 GCA_035529535.1 Anaerolineae bacterium
GGTGTTGCCTACCGTAGCTTAGGGCAAATGAAGCGTGGTATTGAGATGCACGAACAAGCTCTAGATATCACTCGTGACATCGGTGACCGTCGGCGGGAGTATTACCAACTGAGCTGCTTAGGTAGTGCCTATCACGATTTAGGGCAAGTCAGGCGGGCTATAAAAATCTATAAACTGGACTTGACCACCGCCCAAGAGATCAGCAACCGCCGTGGAGAAGCGGCAGTCCTTGGCAAACTGGGCAGAGCCTACAGCGGCCTGGGGAAGATCAGGCAGGCCATAGAGTTCTACAGACAAGCTCTGGTCATCGCCCGCGAAACCGGTGACCGTCGGCGGGAGAGTTACTGCCTGCTGGGGCTGAGCAAGGCCCTGCTGGCTACCAGGAAACTCGCCGAAGCCCAGCAGCACTGCGAAGAAGCCTTGGCCCTGGAAGTACCAGAGACCAGTTTCCAGGCAGCAATAGCGCTGGGGATTGCGTTGCTGCATCAGCGCGACCGGGCTGCCGGTGAGACTTTTGCGAGCGCGGCCGCTCGCTGCAGGACTATGTTGGACAAGACAGACGATCTGTACGAAGCACGTTACGCACTAGCCGCAGATCTGGTGGGGCAGGCAGTCTGCGACCCGCGCTGGGCAAATGAAGGCAAGCGAGCCGAGTTGCTTGCCCCAGCCCTGGTCGAATACCGCGGTGCGCTGGAGGTCACATCCGCCCCCGGCATCGTCCACGACGCCATCCACGACCTGGAGCTGATCCAGGCGGCGGGCATCGATGGGTTGGAGCCGGTGTTTGAACTACTGGAGAGCGCCGAGTACGAGCCCGACCTTCCTGAAGACCTGTCCGACAT
Source organism: Anaerolineae bacterium (assembly GCA_035529535.1). Lineage (GTDB taxonomy): Bacteria > Chloroflexota > Anaerolineae > B4-G1 > B4-G1 > DATKWP01. The sequence goes on from DATKWP010000620.1 coordinate 843, forward strand.
ATCTGAAGAGGTGGCGTGACCTACGCCCGATGAATTGACCGCCGGAATCGTTCGCACCCCCAATTCCGCCAGCACCACCGCCGGCACCGGCTTTATCGTCTCCACCGATGGCCTTATCGCCACCTGCGCCCATGTGGTGGAGGCTGCCGATGGCGGGCCGGGCGACACGGTGCGCGTGGTCTTCCACGCCACCGGCGAGGAGCAAGAGGCCCTGGTGAAACGGGCCTGGTGGCGTGACCCTGACATCGAGGACATCGCCATTCTGCACCTGGAGGGGTCGCTGCCAGAGGGGGCAACGCCACTCGACTAGGGTACGGCGGAGGGCAGCGCCAATCACCCATTCCGTGCCTTTGGCTATCCGGTCGTGGGGAAGATCGAAGGGCTGTGGGCCACCGCCGAGATCAAGGGGCTGGTACGCGACGTGCAGGGTCGACAGATGCTGCAACTCGCTTCGGCTGAGATCGACCGAGGAATCAGCGGCGGCGGCGGATCGACGCCAATGGGGCCCCCGAGGCCCATTCGGCCTCCTCGACGGCCCACTCGAGGAGCGTGATCACCTCGGCGCAGAGCCAGTAACGGTCCTGGTGAACAGGAGGCAAATGGTAGGGCTTCAATTCATCCACGAGATTCACTGGATTGAGTGGCAGTTGCGAACCTTTGAACTGAGGAGTGGGCACATCTACGTGCGAACGGTGTCTCACAAACTCCGTTCCGCATCTGGGGATGCTCCACTCCTCCTCCTATGCGAGGCCCCGCGCGGGGTGGCTGAAGTAGGGGGGTATTCCTAACGTTCTGTTTACGAATCCTATACGGCCTTCTGGTACCATGGTACCCGTAGCTGGAGTTGCACTGTACCGAGCGTAGCTCGCTCTCTTGTCCTTTCCCACCATCGCCCGTATAATAACAGCGTCCCACTTGATCGGAACCGTCCTTATGCCTAAACTGACGCTGTCCCAGCTCGAACGTCACCTCTTTGCCGCGGCCGACATCCTGCGCGGCAAGATGGACGCCTCCGAGTTCAAGGAGTACATCTTTGGCATGCTGTTCCTCAAGCGTGCCTCCGACGTCTTCGAGGCCCGGCGGGCGAACATCATCCGCGAGCAGAGAGAGGAGTACGGCCGCACGGAGGGAGAGGCCCTCAAGCGCGCCAATAGTTCAACCTACTACGTCGATGACTTTTACGTGCCGCTGCGCGCCCGCTGGCCGGCCATCCGCGACGAGCTGCACGAGCGGGTGGGCGACGGGCTCAACAAGGCGCTGGCCGCTCTGGAGGAGGCCAACCGGCCTTTGGAGGGCGTGCTCACCCACATCGACTTTACCCGCCAGGTAGGGCGCACCAGCCTCTCTGACTTTAAACTGCGCCAGTTGATCCAGCACTTTAGCAGGCATCGCCTGCGCGACGAGGACTTTCAGTTTCCCGACATGCTGGGCTCGGCCTACGAATACCTGATCGGGCAGTTCGCCGACTCGGCGGGCAAGAAGGGCGGCGAGTTCTACACCCCCCGCGACGTGGTGCGGCTGATGGTGCGGTTGCTCAGGCCCCAGACCGGGATGCGCGTCTATGATCCGTGCGTCGGCTCTGGCGGCATGCTGATCCTCTCGCGCGAGTACGTGGAGCAGACCGGCGGCGATCCCCGTAACCTGGCGCTCTACGGCCAGGACGCCAACGGCGGCGTTTGGGCCATCTGCAAGATGAACATGCTCCTCCACGGCATCCCCGACGCCGACATCCAGAACGACGACACGCTGCTCAACCCGCTCCACCTGGACGAGGGCGAGTTGATGCGCTTTGACCGCGTCATCAGCAACCCGCCCTTCTCGCAGAACTATGACCGCAAGGGGATAAAGTTCCCCGAGCGCTTCCGCCACGGCTTCTGCCCCGAGAGCGGCAAGAAGGCCGACCTGATGTTCCTCCAGCACATGCTGGCCGTGCTCAGGCCCGGGGGGATGATGGCGACGGTGATGCCCCACGGCGTCCTCTTCCGCGGCGGTGCCGAGCAAGAGATCCGCGCCAGCATCCTCGGGGACGACCTGCTGGAGGCGGTGATCGGGCTGCCGCCCAATCTCTTTTACGGGACGGGCATCCCGGCCTGCATCCTGGTGCTGCGTCCCCCGCGCGCCAAGCCCTCCGATCGCCGGGGGAAGGTGCTCTTCGTCAACGCCGACGCCGAGTACCACGCCGGCCGGGCGCAGAACTTTATTCGGGCCGAGCACATCGAAAAGATCGTCTCCACGTTCGAAACGTTCCGCGATGTGGCGCGCTACGCCCGCGTGGTGACGTTGGGCGAGCTGGCCGAGAGCGATTGCAGCCTCAACGTCCGCCGCTACACCGACAACGCCCCGCCCCCCCGAGCTCCACGACGTGCGCGCCCACTTGCTGGGCGGCGTGCCGGCGGTCGAGGTGGAGGCGCGGCGAGCGCTGCTGGATGCGGTGGGGTTGGTGCCAGCGGCCATGTTTGTGCCGCGAACCGGCGACCCGTCCTACCTCGATTTCCACCCCGAAATCACCGCGCGCGCCCGGATCAAGGCCCGCGTCGAGGCCGACCCCGGCGTGCATGCCCGCGCCGCCCAACTGCGCGACGGATTCGCCGCCTGGTGGGAGGCGCACCAGCCGCGCCTGGTCGCGTTGCCGGGGAGCAACGACCTGTTCCACACCCGCACCGCCTTGCTCGATTCCTTCCAGGAGGCGCTCCTGCCGGTGGGGATGCTCGACCGCTTCCAGGTGGCGGGCGTGGCCGCCTCCTGGTGGAACGAGATCCAGTACGACCTGAAGACGCTGGCTGCCCAGGGCTTTTACGGGCTGGTGGATAGCTGGATTGCCTCCATCCGCGCCTCCGTGGAGGGCGCGGGTGCCCGCAACGGCGAAGGTCCGCTGGAGCACCCGCTGGTCCAGCACCTCCTGCCCAATTACCTGGAGAAGCTGGCGGCGCTGGAGGCGGCGGTGGCCGACCTCAAGGCCCAGATTGCCGAGGCGCAGCGCGAGATGGATGAGGATGAGGGGAGCGAGGGTGGCGAGAAGTTGGGGCCAGAGGAGATCAAGGATCTGAAACGACGGCTGACGGCTGACCGCCGACGGCTGAGGGCTTTGCAGGGCGAGCTCCTGGCCCGGCTGGATGCTGCCCGGGCTGCGCTCGAACCCGGCGAGGCCCAGGCGCTGGTGCTGGAGGTCGAGCGGGAGCGGCTGGCGGCGGAACTGGACCGCTACGCCGCCGCCCGGCGACAGCAGGCCGTCGCCGCCGTGGAGAATTGGTGGGACAAGTACCAGGTCTCGCTAAGAGAAATCGAGGCGGAGCGAGATGTGATGGTAAGCCGATTGGAAGGGTTTGTTGAGGCACTAGGATATGTCGGATAGCTGGCAGCCGGTTCGGCTGAGAGACCTTCTGCTGACGGAGTTCCCTGGTGAATGGGGTATGGAACCTTCGGGGAACTTGGGCAACGCCAAGATCCTTCGTTCCACTAATCTCGACGACGAAGGACATCTGGACTACGAAAGTGGTGCTGAGCGCTTGATTTCTCTACCTAAACTCCGGGCCAAGCGACTTAGAAAGGGGGACATTTTAGTTGAAGGCTCAGGGGGAGGGCCAGGAAAACCGGTAGGACGAGTTGCTTGGTTTGATCCGCCTGATGATCGTGTTTACTTGGCCTCAAACTTCTTCAGAACGCTTAGACCCAAGAACTCCGTGGATAGCAAGTTTCTCTTATGGAGTTTGCTCTTGGCGTACTACGATCCACGGATTTGGGCTTTTCAGCAGCAAACGACAGGGATAATCAACTTAAAGGTATCGGAGTACCTGGAGCAAGAGTTTGGGGTTCCTTCCCTCCCTGAACAACGCCGCATCGCCGAGATCCTGGACGCGGCGGACGAGGCCATCCGGCAGACGGAGCGGGTCACTACCAAGCTCAAAGCGGTCAAGGCCGGGCTGCTGCACGATCTCCTCACCCGCGGTCTGGACGAGCACGGCCGCCTGCGCGACCCACAGGCCCACCCCGAGCAGTTCAAGGATTCGCCGCTAGGTAAGATTCCACGGAAGTGGGGAGTTGCAGAGCTTGGAGATTGCATCGAGTTCATCACTGACTACCGTGGCAAAACGCCACCCTACGTAGATAAGGGTATCCCAGCTATTAGCGCCGAGAACATCGGTGATGGGCGTATCAAGAGTATTACATTTAGGAAGTATTTCCGGTTGCCGGTGGTGAGGTGCCGAAGCCATATAGGGGCTGTGGACACGTGGGCAACCCAGAGCGAAACGGAGAGTTGTCCATACATCCATCAGATTCCCTCCTGGTCAACAGGGGCCA
>DATKWP010000621.1:0-4043 GCA_035529535.1 Anaerolineae bacterium
CCTACGCCCGCCGCCACGACCCACGCCAGGAGCAACAGCCCGCCGTCCGACCGCTGGCGCACCGCCGCGACGATTCCGGGCACCGCCAAGCCCGCCAACAGGCCGAAACCCAACAGCCAGTCCCACACCGGCGGGGAGGGGGTCTGGTTCTGCGCGTTCCAGCCTGCCAGCACGGGATCGGCCCGCACGGCCAGCACGGCATACAGCGGGTAGGCCAGCGCCACCAGCCCGGCGAGCGCCGTCCAGCCGCACGCTCGCCAGGGGAGACGCCGGGCCAGGAGTGAGCGCAACACCAGCCACACGGCCAATGCCGCGTACACCGGGAGCACGCCGAAGGGCTGCACCACCCCCAGGCCGACCGACGCTGCGGCTGCGACGAGCGCCTGGCGCCAGCCCGGTTCCCGGCCAGGCCGGGCCAGTTGCATCAAGACTACTAGCATCAGCGCAATGGCCAGTGGGAAATGCACCGTGTCAAGGATCGAGTAGAAGGCGAATGTTTCGGGCACCCACAGGTCGGAAGACAGGTAACCGGCCGGTGCGACCAACCACCCCAACCCGGAGGAGATGCCCACCAGCAACAGGGCCAGGCGCCGCTCACGCAGGTCTCCCGTCAGTAGAGCGATGAAACGATAGGTCACCAGAAGTAGTGCTGCGCCCGCCAGCACCCGTGCGCCGTGATACACGGCGATGAGCGGCAGGCCCGTCCAACGCGCCACACGGCCCAATGCAATGTGGAATAGAAACAAATAGGCACCATCCTGGGGTTCGGGCGTGAAGGCCAACCGAAAGCGCCACGAGCCATCCAGTCCCTGGCGCATCTTGGCAATATAGGAGTGCCCGTCCAGCGGATTGACCAGCAGCCCGGTAAAGTGCGCCCCCTCAGGCGTCGCTGCCCAGGCGACGAGGTAGGGCAGGCAGCTGGCGACCACCACCACGAGTGCCACGAGCCCGACCCAGCGCCATTCCCTGCGATCCACAGTCGCTCCTGTTCTGTCCAGCCAGGATGTTGACGCCCCCGAGACGGGGGCTGCGAGCTTTGAATACGTTGGTTGACGCCCCCGGGACGGGGGCTGCGAGCCTTGAATACGCTGATTGTAACACAAATCGCTGCCAAGTACCAATAGGACCTCTCTCCTAGTCCCGACACTAATGCAACTCTAACGCTCAAGGTATTGACATTCGCGATTCCTGTGCTATAATAATAATGATGAACATCGTAAAAATTGAGGAGGTCTAGCCAATGACTACCAAGACGTTTCAGGTTCCGAACATCAATTGCCATCACTGCGTGATGACGATCCAGCGCGAACTGGGAGAGTTGCAGGGCGTCAAGAGTGTGAAGGGTGACGTCGAGACGAAAACGGTCACCGTCGAGTGGGAAGCGCCAGCCACCTGGGACAGCATCAAATCGTTGCTGGCGGAGATCAACTATTCTCCAGCGTAACTGCTTACCCTCCCACAGGCTGGGCCGGCTTTTGGGCATTGGGAAGACATACCAAGCCGTGCTGAGGTTTGTCAAGCGTCGCAGATAATAACCTGCGGGAGGGTAGAGAGTAGATCGGAGTAGCGATGGGCGAACAACGTGTCACCCTGCCCGTTACGGGCATGCACTGCGCCAACTGCGTGTTGACCGTGGAGCGCAGTCTCAAGAAGGCGGAGGGGGTGTCTGACGCGGCGGTGAACTTTGCCACCGAGCAGGCCACCGTCTCCTTCGACCCGCTGCTGGTCAAGCCCGCCGACCTGGTGAAGCGGGTAGAGGATGCCGGATATGGCGTGATGACCGCGCGGGTCGAACTGCCCATCACCGGGATGACGTGTACCAACTGCGCCGCCACGGTCGAGCGGGCGCTGAACAAGGTGCCCGGCGTGGTCCAGGCCAACGTCAACTTCGCCAGCGAGCGGGCGACCGTGGAGTACATTCCGGGGGTGGCTTCCGTGGCGGCGATGGTCCGCGCGGTCGAGGAGGCCGGCTACGGCGTGGTACAGGCCGCGACCCAGGAGCAACTGGAGGACGTCGAGGCCCAGGCCCGCCAGGCGGAGATCGCCGACCAGACCCGCAAGTTCTGGGTCGGCGTCGTCTTCGCCCTGCCGCTATTCCTGTTCAGCATGGCCCGCGACCTGGGGGTTCTGGGCCACTGGGCCCACGCTGCCTGGGTCAACTGGCTGTTCCTGGCGCTGGCGACCCCGGTCCAGTTCTACACCGGCTGGGACTATTACGTCGGCTCTTACCACGCCCTGCGCAACCGTACCGCCAACATGGACGTCCTGGTGGCAATGGGGTCTACCGTCGCGTACGTCTACAGCCTGGTGCTGCTCCTCTTCCCGGCCATGGGCCAGCACGTCTACTTTGAGACTTCGGCCGTCATCATCACGCTCATCAAATTGGGGAAACTGCTGGAGGCGCGCGCCAAGGGCCAGACCGGCGAAGCCATTCGCCGGCTGATGGGGCTACGTCCCAAGACCGCCCGCGTGGTGCGGGACGGCGTGGAGGTGGACGTGCCGGTCGAGCAGGTGCGGGTCGGCGACCTGGTCGTCGTGCGGCCCGGCGAGCGCATCCCGGTGGACGGGGTCGTGGTCGAGGGGCATTCCGCCGTGGACGAGAGCATGCTGACCGGCGAACCGCTGCCGGTGGACAAGAAACCTGCGGACGACATCATTGGTGCGACGATCAACAAGCAGGGACTGCTCAAGTTCGAGGCGACGCGGGTCGGCGCAGAAACTGCGCTGGCCCAGATCATCCGGCTGGTGCAGGAAGCCCAGGGGAGCAAGGCCCCCATCCAGCGACTGGCCGATCAGGTGGCCGGAGTCTTCGTCCCGGCCGTGATGCTGATTGCCCTGGTCACGTTTGCCGTCTGGTGGGCGGTCGGCGGCGCGTTCACCCCGGCCATGATCCGCCTGGTAGCGGTGCTCGTCATCGCCTGCCCCTGTGCGCTGGGGCTGGCGACCCCCACCGCCATCATGGTCGGCACCGGGAAAGGGGCCGAGATGGGCGTCCTGTTCAAGAACAGCGCGGCGCTGGAGACCGCCCACCGGCTGCAGACCATCGTGCTGGACAAGACGGGCACACTGACCGTGGGACGTCCTACCGTTACGGACGTAGTGACCAGGGATCAGGACTCAGACGACCGTCATTCCTCGCTGCGCTCGGAATCTCCCGCCGAGCAAAGCGAGGAATCTCCTGAACACTGGCTACTGTACCTGGCCGCCTCGGCCGAGCGGGGCTCCGAACACCCGCTGGGGCAGGCCATCGTGGCCGAAGCGAAGGCGCGGGGACTGGCGCTCGGGGACCCGCAGGACTTTGAGGCGGTCCCCGGCAAGGGCATCCGCGCGCGGGTGGACGGGCAGACGGTGCTGGTCGGGAAACCTGAATGGGTGGAACAGGAAGGCGTGGGACTGGGCGACCTGGCGGCCGGGATGCAGCGGCTGCAGGCCGAGGCGAAGACGGCCATGGTGGTGGCGGCGGACGGCCAGGCCGCGGGCATCCTGGGGGTGGCCGACACGCTGAAGGAGAGTTCGGCCAGGGCAGTGGACCAACTGCACCGGCTGGGGCTGGAAGTGGTCATGCTCACCGGCGACAACCGCCGGACCGCTGAGACTATCGCCGCCGAGGTGGGAATTGACCGCGTCGTCGCCGAGGTGCTGCCGGCCGACAAGGCCGCGCAGGTCAAGGCCCTGCAGGCGGACGGTCGCCTGGTCGCCATGGTCGGCGACGGCATCAACGACGCCCCGGCGCTGGCGCAGGCGGACGTGGGCATCGCGCTGGGCACCGGCACCGACGTGGCAATGGAGACGGCCGACGTGACCCTGATGAGAGGGGACCTGCAGGCAGTGCCGCAGGCGCTGGCGCTCAGCCGGGCCACCATGCGCACGATCAAGCAGAACCTGTTCTGGGCCTTTTTCTACAACGTCATTCTCATTCCGGTGGCCGCCGGAGCGCTCGCCCCGCTTGCGTGGATGCCGGAGATGCTGCGCCAACTCCACCCGGTGCTGGCGGCCTTTGCCATGGCCTTCAGCAGCGTGACGGTGGTCACGAACAGCCTGCG
>DATKWP010000622.1:0-4749 GCA_035529535.1 Anaerolineae bacterium
GGGGCGCTATACGGGCACCTTGCCCCTGACCGTTGTCCCGCCGACAGGGATCTACGACGTCCAGTTTATCCCACCCCCAGGGTTGGGCCTTGGCGCCGTCACGATCCTCGACGTGACCAGCGCCGACGCCGGCTGCGCCGATACCCCGCTCTCGATCACGCTGCCAGCCGGCTTCACCCTGTCAGGCAGGGTCACGTGCAATAGTAGGGGCATCAAGAACGTCTTCGTCTACGCGGAGCCCGCAGGGTCTCACGACCCGCGTAACAGCCTGCCTGGCTACGGTGTCTATACGGTGGACGACGGTTCCTATGGGCTACCGCTGGTATCGGGCACCTACACTGTGACGTTCACACCGCCCGCGGCGGCCGGGCTCAGCGCCAAAGCGTTCACCACTACCAAGATCGTGACCGACACGGGGCTGGACGTCAACTTCTGCGTATGCAGCGGCTTCTGGGTTACGGAGACTGTGGACAGCGCTGGAAAAGTGGGGTCTTCGACTTCACTGGCGCTGGCGCCGACCTATCCTCATACTCCGTACATAAGCTACGGAGGCTTCAGCACTGACACGGGGCATTACCTCAAATTTGCTTGGTTGAGCGGAACCACCTGGCTCAGCCAAACGGTAGACTCTGGTGGGGATGGGACCTCACTAGCGCTGGCACCGGCCTCTCCTTACTCTCCGTGCATTGGTCACGGCAACCCTGACGTTCTCAGCAGGTTCGCGTGCTGGAACGGAGCAGGCTGGAACACGGGGGAAGTATACGGTAACGGTGGTCCTTCGCTGGCGCTGGAACCGACTTACCCCTACACGCCCCACATTAGTGTTTACCGATCAGCAAACCTTTACTATGAAAATCTACGTCACGCCTACCTTAGCGGAACAGAATGGTGTAGTGGTACGTGGGTAACCGAAGACGTAGAACCGCGCCAATCGTATAAAGGAGCATACAGCTCGCTGGCACTGGAACAGACCTATCCCTACACACCCCACGTCAGTTACTACGACGCTCCGAACGATACGCTAAAGCACGCCTGGCAGAGTGGCACCACCTGGTTCAGCGAGACGGTGGATAGCGAGGGGGATGCAGGCCTTTACACTTCGCTGGAGCTGGACGGTGGCGACAATCCCCACATCAGCTATTATGAACACACGAATGGTACTCTGAGGTATGCCTGGTTGAGTGGCACCACCTGGTTCAGTGAGACTGTGGACAGTACGGGGCGGCAGGAAGTTTGGACGCGGAGGGGAGCCACCTCGCTGGAACTGGATCAGGCCGGTATGCCCTACATTACCTACTACGACGTCACCCATGGAGACTTGAAATTCGCTCGCTTCGATGGCAAGATCTGGATCATCCAGGCGGTGGATAGCGGGGGAGACGTAGGCTCGTATAGTTCGCTGGCGCTAGATCCAATGGGCTGCCCTCATATCAGCTACCACGATTTAACGAATATTGATCTCAAGTATGCATACATCCCGCCATATTACGTGTACCTGCCGCTCGTGATGCACAACTATCCCTGATCAAGAATGATCGTTAGGGTTGTCGGTCAGCAGCCCTTCTGCCTGGGCAATGCCGATCAGGCGATCGTCGGCGCAGACGAATGTCGGCGGCGGGAGTTCAGTTCGGAGACGTTCCTGGTGCGCCAGCCAGGCCGTTGCCAGAAGACGCTCACCACTCCCCCCGGTCTTCGATGACGGCTTCCGAAAGTGGCTTAGCCGACGCTCGACCCAGTCGCTCGGCCAACGCTCGTCTCACCAGACTACAGGGGCATGAGTATCCGTGACGTACCGGCTCACAATTCGTGTCCTCCAAAATTACCCCACATCTCGCGCCGCACCTCCGCAATGTCCTCATTTGGCCCACTTCCGCACGAAATCATCCGGTACTGTCGGCCCAGTGCGCGGTACTTGCCTTTGGACGGCCTTTGAGGTAGGATGGTAAGGAAAGCAGGATTATCATAAGCCGGGTTTCTTACTGAGTGAACGGAAATCGGGAGGGTACTATGCGCATTCTCAGCGTACGTCATAGTTTCGAGGCCGACCACAGTTCCTCGACCTACGAGTTCTTCGCGCTCGACAAACTGACACCCGAGCAGCGCGCGGCTGTGCAAGAACTGACGGGTGAAGCCCCACGCCGCCACCTGAGCTTCCATTACATGGGCGATTGGAGCAATATCCCATCCGACTGGACCGAGCGGCTGCTCACGCTGGGCTACGACGTCATGGTCAGCGAGAGTTACGACTGGTGGGCCGTCCATCTCTCGCTGCCCCACGATCCTGGCCTGGCGGAGCGGTTACAGCAATACGAGTGCGAGTCCGACGGCAACGGGTTTGACGTGCGAGTGGCCGGCGAGCGGATGATCCTCTACTTTGGCATGCAACTGGACTACAGCGCGGTGTACAATGCGTTTGGAGAAGATGTATTCGAGGGGTTGGCCGACCTGTTTGAGGCAGTGCGTAACGAACTGCTCGCGGGTGACCTGAGCGCGGTGCGGGCAATGTACCAGACCTATGGCGGCTACGGGGAGGGCGAGCCGGAACCGGTCGAGCCACTGTCCAAAGGTGCCCGGCGGTTGCTGAACATCATGGAGAACTATTAGCCGATGGAGGCCTGGCAACTGGCGGAAGCGGTGACCCTGCGGCCAGAAGCCTTCGGTGGGATGGCCTTCCACCGTGAGCGCGGCATCACGCTAGAAGTGGACGCGGAGGCGTACCGTTTCCTGTGCACCTGCCGGGAGCCCCGCCCCCTGCCGCCCCCCGGCCATCCCGCCGCGCGTCTGGTGCCGCAACTGGCGCGCCTGGGCTTCCTCGCTCCGGCGGAGGACGGCCGCAAGGCGGAGGACGGCCGCAAGGCGGAGGACGGCCGCGAGCAGGTGCAGCCGGTTCCCCACGCTCCCTGGCTGGGCGATGGCGTCACGCTCTCCGCGCCGGAAACGGTCCACCTGGCAATCACGGCCCGCTGTAATCTGTCCTGCCCCGGCTGCTACGTCCCGCGCTTCGACGCCGGGCCGGAACTGACCACCGCCGAACTGCACGGGCTGGTGGATCAGTGGGCTCAGATGCACGTCTTTCAATTGGCCGTGGGAGGCGGTGAGCCACTCTTGCGCGAGGACCTGTTCGACGTGCTGGCTTACGCCCGGGAGCGGGGCATCGTGCCCAACCTGACCACCAACGGGATGCTGCTCACGCCTGACGTGCTCCGTCGCCTGGAGTGGGCTGGCGTGGCTCGCGTCAACCTCAGTTGGAACGGACCGGGCGGCGGAGGGCAGAGGCGGGCCGTCGCGCAGGCATTGCGGATGCTGCTCGATTCGGCGTTGCAGGTGGGCGTGAACCTGCTGGTTACGCCAGCGCTGCTCCCCGGCCTGCCCCGCCTGCTGGCTAGACTGCACGCGCTGGGCGTGCGGCGGGTGACGATCCTGCGGCCCAAACCGCCCGCCATTCCCTCCGAGGCCGGGGCCGTATGGTACGCTGCCAACCGGCTGCGCCGCGCCGACCTGCTGCGCCTGCGCGCCATCATGGACAGTTGGCAGGGCGTGCTGGCGCTGGAGGTGGACAGCGCACTGGTTGGCCTGATGGGAGACGCCGACCCTGCCACCTTGCGCTGGCGGGGAATCCACGGCTGCGCGGCCGGCCGGCGTATGTGTACCGTGTGGCCCGCTGGGCGCGTGACCCCCTGCTCGTTCCTGGCCGGCCCTTCGGGATCGGATCCCTCAGGGCAAACCCTCAATCCGCATTCCGCATTCCGCAATCCCAAATCCGCAATCCCAAGAGCGCCGGGGACGTGCGCCAGGTGGATTTCGCCGAGCTATGGGCACGCGGGGAGAACTGGAACGCATTACGCGACCCCACTCGCCAGCCGCAGGGCGGTTGTGCCGGCTGCAAGATCGCTTCCCAGTGTGGGGGCGCGCGCTGCGTGGCCCGCTACGAGTGCGGCGATCTCTTCGCCGGAGACGCCGAATGTCCACATTTCGGGAAGGGAGCGACATGCGCATCTTGAGCATCCACCAGGGCTTTGCCACGGACCACAGCACGGTAGCCTACCGTTACACGGCCCCCGACAAGGCCACCGCCTGGCGCGCCTTCTGGGAGGGGCTGCCGGCCGTCTGTGCTGCCGGGCAGGTGCAGGACCTGGCGCTCTTTTCGCCCGAGCCGCTGCCAGAACTGGACCTGCGGCCCCGGCCGATTCACTATTGCACGGCTGTCGAAGAGGCCGGCGAAGCGCCAGGTGACGGACAACCTTACTTTAGCGAATATGTGACCTCTGACGAGTGGCAGGACCTGGTCGCCAGGCATTGCCGGCGGTTGCTGTACGCGTTCCTGGCGCCGGGGTACGGAACGGATGGCGTCATCTCCCTCTCGCCACGCCACCTGCTGGTCAACGATCACTTTGAGCACGGCACCGACGGATACGCCGCGCTGGAGCGTCTCGACCCACGAAGGCTGGCGTTCTTCCGCGAGTATGCGCGCTACAATAGCAGTATGTGGGAATTGGTCGTGCAGGAGCCCGCACCCGGCACGCATACCGTCGAGCCGGGCGTGGAGAGGCGGCAGAGCCGGCGCTGGCACATCGTCGAGTTCAAGGGGTTGGTTGATGCGGGCGCCGCCTGGCGCGAACTGGCGCCGTGGATGGCTCACATCGTGCGCGTAGAGTGTCGCGGGCTGTTCATCTGGGGGCCGCCGCAGAACGGCGGGCTGGCGTTCAACGCGACGACTGGCCGCTCGCACATCTTTTTCAATTTCGAGAG
>DATKWP010000623.1:0-2051 GCA_035529535.1 Anaerolineae bacterium
TTCATCCTCTTCCCTCTCTCCATCGCCTACGCCATCCTGCGCTACCGGCTGCTGGACGTAGACCGGCTCCTGAGCCAGGGCGCGACCTACGCCGCGCTGACCTTTCTCATCGTGGCCACCTACTCCATCCTCATCAACGGCTTGAGCCACTTTTTTGCGGTCGAGGCCAGCGATCCGATCCTCCTCTCTCTCTTTGTCCTGACGTTGACCCTGCTCTTCAACCCGCTGCGGAACTGGGTTCAGCGGCTGGTGGACCGGCTCTTCTTCCGCGAGACGGTGGACTATCGCACCGGCCTTCAGGAGCTCAGCCGTGAGTTGGTCCAGACGCTCGACCTGGACGCCGTCCTGGCGGAGGTCGGCCGGCAGGTCAGGCGGACGCTGCACCCGGCCTGCCAGTGGGTCTGCCTGTACGACGAAGACCGGGCCTGTTACCTCGGACGGCCGATCGGGCGTGACCAGCAGGCCGTGTCCCCGGTCATCCGCATACCTGATAGCGCCCTGGCGCGCTGGCTGCGCGACCACCAGGAATGCCTGTACCTGCCTACCGAGGGAGAACTGCCGGCAGAGTTGGCCCACGACTGGGAGTACATGGTTGCGCTGAGCGCGGTGGTCTATGTGCCGTTGCGGACCCGCGAGCGGCTGAGCGGCTGGCTGGCCCTGGGCTCCAAGCGTTCCGGCCAACCCTATACGTCCGACGACCTGGCGTTTCTCAGCGCACTGGCTGCCCAGTCGGCGTTGGTGGTGGAAAATGCGCGCCTGTTCGCCAACGTGCGCCACAACCTGGCCGCCATCACCGAGATGAAGCACCTGATGGAAGACGTGTTCAGCAGCATCGCCAGCGGCGTCATCACGACCGACGTACAGGACAAGATCACCCTCTTCAACCGCGCCGCCGAGCATATCCTGGGCATTCCGGCCGACCAGGTCATCGGCACCCCCTGTAGACAGGCCCTCAGCCTGCTGGGCGAGGACCTGCAATCCTTGCTAAGGGTGGTCAAGCGCGACGAGACCCCGGTCCTGGCCTACGAGGTGCGCCCAGACCTCCCCAAGCGTGGGCCGGTCTGGTTACGGATGAACCTTTCCCCGCTCAAAGACAGCCGTAACCTGACCACCGGTGTCACGATTGTGATGGATGACCTGACGGAATGGCAGCGGTTGGAGACCAAAGCGCGGCGCATCCGGGGGACCTTTGAGCGATACGTGGCCTCGGCCGTGGTCGAACGGTTGCTCTCTAACCCCGAAAGCGTGCGCCTGGGAGGGGTGCGCCAGGAGATCACCAGTTTCTACGCCGACATCCGCGGATTCACCAACTTTAGCGAGAAGACCGAGCCCGAGTTCCAGATCGAGGTACTGAACAAGCACCTGACGCTGACAGCCGGGGCGATCCTGGCCCAGGAGGGGATGCTGGACAAGTTCGTGGGCGATGGGGCGATGGCGATCTTTAACGCGCCGGTGCCGCAGGCGGACCACACGCTGCGGGCCGTGCGTGCAGCTCTGTTGATGCAACGGGCCATCCGCGAACACCACACGCAGGTAGATGAGCGGGAACGGCTCCACTTTGGCATCGGCATCGCCGTCGGCGAGGCCGTGGTGGGCAACATCGGCTCAGCCATCGTGCAGAACTTTACCGCCATCGGCGACTGCGTCAACTTCTCCTCCCGACTCTCCGGCGTGGCAGAACCGGGGCAGGTCCTCCTCAGTACCAGGGCCTACGAGCGCGTGAAGGACCGCGTGGAGGCCCGCTTCGTGGGCCACGTGCAGGTCAAGGGCCACAGCCAGCCCGATCCGATCTACGAAGTGTTGGGGCTGAAACCAGAGGAAGAGGAAGAGCAAAGAGGCCCTGACCAAGCCTATCCGTCTTTCAGGGCACGCTCGTAGCCAACTGGCACGCCGGGGAGTCAGCGATGATAAAAATCACGTATGATGCTAAAGTGGATGCACTGTACATCCAGTTTCTCGAGACGACGGTGACAACGGAACATCTGGCGGAAGGGATTGCAGCCGATTACGATGCAGAGGGGCGACTGGCCGGCATCGAGATTCTGGATGCA
>DATKWP010000624.1:0-2557 GCA_035529535.1 Anaerolineae bacterium
GGGTCGCCCAGTTTCGCCAGCGCCCGGCCGGCCGCGGCGCGCTCCACCGGGCTCAGCCGGCCCAGCCCCAACAAGCCTGCCAGCCGATCTCGCACTCGCTCCGCCAGGTCTCGCCCCAGCGCGCTATCCTGCACCCGGTTCAGCCCCATCTCCACCAGGGCCTCCCCCGCCAGCCAGACCTTGCGCCAGGCCACCTCTGCGTCCACTTTCGCTCCCGGACACAGTTCGCCGACCAGCGCCAGCGGCTTGTCGGTGTCTCCACCCAGGTACACCAGCCGCCCCACCGCCAACAGCACCACCTCCCGCCAGAAGGCTCCCGCCTCTACCGCTTCCGCCGCCCGCCTGGCAAACTCGGCCTGCGTCGAGAGGTGTGCTCCGGCCAGGTATTCCTGAAACGTCCGGTGGGGAAAGGTGTACACTTCCGGTGCGCGCTCCAACAACAGCCCCGCCCGCAACCTCATGGCCTCGATCACCTGGTGCGCCCAGTCGCGGTTTTCGTCCGGGTGCAACGCAGCCAGCGCCTTCTCCAACTGCAACTCGCCGATGTCCGCCAGCCCTTCGCCCTCCCTGGCTCCGCCCGCCCGGTGGACGTCAAAGGCCACCTGCCACAGCACCCGCTTGAGGTCCACGTCGGTCCGCCCTGCCTCCAGCAGAAGTTGGCGCAGGCGGGGCCCCTCTCCCTCCGCCCCGGCCTTGAGCTGCTCCCACCGCCACAGCAAGATGTCCATCGTTTCCTCGTACAGCAAGGCGCGCGCGTCGGGCAGCCGCCCCTTGTGGGTGTGGACGAGCGCCATGACCGTCAGGAGCAGCGGGTTGGGCGCCAGCCGCCACAGGTCGGGCCGGTGCACCGCCTCCCGCAGCCGCCGGGCCAGGCCATCGGCATCTTCCGCCTTCACCACCCCCAGGCGGGCCAGCTCGACGTACCAGGCCCCGATGAAGCGGTCTATCCTCTCCTCGTCGAAGGGGGCCAGTTCGAAGGCGGGCACCCCCTCCAGCCGCCAGGCCGCGTCCTGGTAGGAGAGAGTGCGGCAGGTGACCACGGCGCGACTCCGCGGGTAGCGCCCGGCGAAGGCGACCACGGCGTCGCGCACGAACGTACGCTGCGCTTTCGTAGGGATCTCGTCCAGGCCGTCCAGCAGGACGATGGCACTGCCCTGCTCCAGAGCCTGGTGCAGCGGTTCCGCGGCGAACGCCAGGTTCTGAGCCTGCAGCCGGCCGGCGAGAAAGTCCCATAGGTGGCAGGGTTCACCCGCCCTGGTCCCCTGCGGCTGGCAGCGGGCAAAGTCCCGCAAGGTCACGCACATGGGTATGGCGCCCCTCTCTTTCGCCGGCCAGCCAGGGAGTCGAATCTGTCGTTCGATCTCCATCCCCAGGCCCTGGGCGGCCAGGCAGAAGGCCAGGTAACTGACGAAGGTGGACTTGCCGGAGCCTGGGTCGCCCAGGATGGCCAGGCGACGGTTGCTAATCGTCGCCTCCAGGACGCCGAGGGGGCGAGTTTCACGTTCCTCGAGCCGGGCGCGCCGTCCCCGCCCCTTCTTCTCTTTCTCGGTGAGGGGCACCTGCGTCTTCGTGTCCAGGTCTACGTAGACCTGGGCCAGTTCCAGGCGCTGCTGGCTGCCGGTGGGGTCGCTGGCCCCCACGTCCACCCCGCGCAGGGGCAGGTGCCGGCAGGTGGCGACCAGCACCTGGCGATAGATGCGCAGCGCTTCCGCCGGATCCCGGGTTGGCGGGCCGACGTAGACGTTGCCCTGCACGTTGCCGCCCACCGCCACCCCACCCGCCCCGGCGGCTACAGCCCCCGGCCCCTGGGCGACGGCTCCCGAGCCTTCCACGCCCGCCTGTCCACCAGGCGCGGCCCCCTGCGGCGCGCCGCAACTCGAACAGAAACGGGCCCCGTCGGGCAATTCGGTCCTGCAATGGACGCAGTGCTTCATCGTCCACCTCCTACGCATACCGGCATGCGCACTCTCAGGAGAAGTGACCTGAGCAACAGCAGGCCCGCACGGGCATAAAGCGGGCCCGCAACCCAGACCTCGTCACAGTACCCCGTTGACCCGCACGGGCATAAAGTGCCCGTGCTACGGAACAGCGCCGGATCAATCCGGCTTCCAGACCGGTGCGCTTCAGCCCCGTTCACGGGGCGCTGCTCCGTAGACCGGTGATTCATCGCCGGTCGGGCCCGCAACCGAGATCCTACTTGCGGCACCCTGAAGTCCCCCCCTGCAAAAGCCAGGCCCTGCGGGCTGAGTTACCAGCCCCGCAGGGGCTTTGCTCTTTCAGCCCGGTGCTTCAGCGCCGGGCTTCAGCGCCGGGCACGGTCGCCGATCATTTCCTGTCCTTCTCTTCGCCGCTACGCACGCTGCTGCGGCTGTGGTCGCCCACCACGTTCCCGTCGCCGGTGATGATGGTGCCGCCCCGCACATCCCCGCCCACCGCCACCCCCCCAGCCCCCGCCGCCACCGCCCCCGAGCCCTGGGCAATCGCGCCGGAACCCTTCAACTCGGCCCTGTAGATCGTGCCACCGGCCGCCGCGTGCGCCTGCGCCGCCTCTTCGTAC
>DATKWP010000625.1:0-15212 GCA_035529535.1 Anaerolineae bacterium
AGGCGGAGTATCGCTGGAGAGCTACCAATGATATTGGTTGACACGGACGTCATGGTAGACGTGATGCGACGACACAGTCCTGCCATAGCCTGGCTAGATTCGCTGGGTCCTGAGGCGATGGGAATACCTGGTCTTGTCGCCCCCAGCCTCTATATGTCCCGCAGCGTAGGAATCCTGGACTCGCAAGGCACCCCCGTCTGGCACAGGCCGCACCCGTAGCCGTCGAAGCCATAGATGGCTTTCACGAACTCCTCCGTGGCCGGCTTGAGGTGCCGGGAACACGCCACCTTGTCGTGGCCTGCCTCCGTGATGGCCCCCACCGGACAACGCGCTATGCACCGGCCGCAGATGCCGTGGGAAAAGAACAGGCAATACGCCCGGTGGTCCTCGTAGGGCCTAGCGATACGTAGACGAAAACCGATTTGCCTTTCCCGGCGGGGCATGCTACAATTACCCATAAGCAAGGACCCTCGCAACCTCTACAGTAGCCAAGGCAGTAGCCAGACCCTGGGTCACCTGACAATACGGGCGAGAGAGTGCCGTGAACGCTCCACAGATCGAAGCGGCGTCAACGCTGGCGGGCCGCCGGGTTTACCTGCCCGGTCACTTCGCCGAGCCAGTACAGATCGAGGCCGTTCGGCCCTTGGGGACCGGCTTCGAACTGCGTGTGCGCCGTGCCAGCGGTCAACTCGAAGAAACGGTCCTTTCGGCCGAGGAGATCCAGGGGCTTCTCGGTGCCGGCCTGCAAGCAAGCACTGCCCCGCCTCTGGCGGACCCCCACCACCTGCGCCTGCTGATCGAGTCAGCCCGCATCCGGCTGGCCTACGCCTACGATCCCCACTTTGCCGTCTCGATCTCGGGCATTCGCACGCTCCCCCACCAGATCGAGGCCGTTTACCTCAAGATGCTCCCTCAGCCGCGCCTGCGCTTCTTGCTGGCGGACGACCCCGGCGCAGGCAAGACGATCATGGCCGGCCTGCTCATCAAGGAGATGAAGCTGCGCCAGGCCATCGAGCGCATCCTGATCCTGGTGCCCGCTCCGCTGTCCATCCAGTGGCAGGATGAACTCGTGCGCTTCTTCGGCGAGGGTTTTCAGATCGTCCACGCCGGCAACGACCGGCAACAACTGGCCGATCCCTGGCAGCGGGAGAATCAGGTCATCGCCTCGATGGACTATGCCAAGCAGGAGGGGGTGCGGGAGCGCGTCTGGCAACAGCGGTGGGACCTGGTGGTGATAGACGAGGCTCACAAGTGCTCCGCCTATACCAGACGGCGCAGCGGGCGCTCCGCAGAAGCAGAGAAGACCCGGCGATACCAGTTGGCCGAGCGGCTGGTGGAACGGGCCGACCACGTCCTACTGCTGACGGCCACGCCCCACCACGGCGACGACGACCGTTTCGGCCACTTTGTGCGGTTGATTGACCCCGACCTCTTCCCTCCGCCCCATCAACTGGGAGAGCAGGCGCGGGACATCCGGCGGGACATCCTCCGCCTGGGCGAGGATTCCCCCTGGGCGCTGCGCCGCCTGAAAGAGGACCTACGCGACGCGCAGGGGCGACGTCTCTTCCCCGATCGGCATACCCACACGGTCACCTTCTGCCTCAATGCCGAGGAGTTTGCGCTCTACGCGGAAGTGACGGCCTACATCAACCAGTTCCTGCCCCACGGCGTGGGGAAGCAGAAGGCCAGCGTGGCCCTCACGCGCACCGTCCTGCAGCGGCGCTTGGCCTCCTCCACGCGCGCCATTTACGAGAGCCTGCACCGCCGCCTGGAGCGACAGCGCAAACTGCTGGAGGAACTGGAAGCCATCTCGCCGCACGAGCGCATGCGCTACCTGGAGGCGCTGCGCGGCCGGCTGACCGACGCGGAACTGGACGAAGACGACCTGGACGAAGAGGCCCGCGACCGCCTGAGCGAAGAGTTCACGACAGCGTTGGAGTTGGAGCAACTGCGCATGGAGGTCGCCACGCTCAAGGAGCTGATCGAGCAGGCCAGGCGGGTGTGGAAGCAGGCTCCCGACAGCAAATTGGCCGCGCTGCGCAAGACACTGGAGCAAGCCCAGTTCGCCGAACTGGGGGACGGGCGGGGAAAACTGCTCATCTTCACCGAGCACCGCGACACGCTCGCACATTTGCGGGAGCACCTGCGGGGTTGGGGGTACTCGACGTGTGAGATCCACGGCGGGATGGACCCCTACCAGCGCAAAGCCGCCCAGGAGGAATTCCGCACCGCCTGCCAGGTCTGCGTGGCTACCGAGGCGGCTGGGGAGGGGATCAACCTCCAATTCTGCCACCTGATGATCAACTATGACCTGCCCTGGAACCCCACCCGCCTGGAGCAGCGGATGGGACGCATCCACCGCATCGGGCAGGAGCGGGACGTGACCGTCTTCAACTTCGTCGCCGACCGGTCGGAGGAGGGGCAGCCGGTGGTGGAGGGGCGCATCCTGGCGCGACTGCTGGAGAAACTGGAACAGATGCGAGACGCGCTGGGCCACGAGCGGGTCTACGACGTGGTCGGCGAGGTGCTCTCGCTCAACCAGGTAAACCTGCCGGAGATGCTGCGGGAGGCAGCCTATGACCCGCGCCGGCTGGAAGAGTACCTGGACCGCATTGACCGCATGGAACCCCGGCGGTTGCAGGAGTACGAGGAGGCCACCGGCATCGCGTTGGCACGCTCGTGCATAGACTTTGGTACCTTTCAGCAAGCCAACTTCGAAGCCGAGGAGCGGCGGCTGATGCCGGAGTACGTGGCCCGCCAGTTCCTGGCCGCAGCGGAACTAATGGGACTGCGCGTAGAGACGCGGGCAGACGGGCTATGGCGGTTGGAACACGTGCCGGCCGACCTGCGCTCCGAACGGTTGGAGGCGGTACAGCGGCTGGGCCGGCCGGAGCCAGCGTACCGCAAACTCACCGTCCATAAAGAGCACCTGGAACAGAACCAGCACCTGGACGCGGTGCTCGTCGGGCCGGGCCACTCGCTCTACGCGGCGCTGGACGAGCGGCTGAACGAGCGACTGGCTGCCCTGCGCGGCAGTACGGCGGCCTTCGTGGACGCTACGGCTACCGCTCCCTACTGGATTCACTTTCTGGAGATGGAGGTCCGTGGGGAGGAGATGACTTCTGGCGTCCTGTACGCTGAACTGATTGCTGTACGCGAGGAACGACGGGCGAAGGGCGAAGAGCGAGGGGCGAGAAGCGAAGGGCGCTTTACGCTCCTGCCGCCGGACGTGCTGCATGATCTGGCGCCGCATCCTGACCCACCTGCTGATCTTCCCCTGGCTGACCCGCAGGAAGCGCTGGATTTTCTAAAGGCCGGCTACCAGTTGGCGAAACGGCGGGAGGTTCAGGCAGAGCGGCAGCACTACGCCGGGGTGGTGCGGGAGTACCTGGAGCGCTCGTTCCAGGCCCGCATCCAGGCGGTGGAGCGGCGGGTGATGGCCTTGCGGGCGCGGGAGGCGAGTGGGGAAGACGTGGCACTGGCCCTGCGGCAAGCGGAACAGGACCTGGCCGACCTGCACCGGGGGCGGGAGGCGCGCTTGTCGGGACTGGAGCGGTTGACCGTCGCCCGCAGTGGCCCCGCGCGGTACCTGGCCACTCTGCTGGTCCTGCCACCCGGTGAGGCGATGCCCGCCTGGCCGCAAGACGAGGATGCGCGCCAACGGATGGAGCGGGCGGCGATGCAGGTTGTGACGGAGTACGAGCAGCGACGAGGTTGGGAGCCCTTCGATATTTCGGCGGAACGGGGGCCGGGCTTCGACGTTCGCTCGCTGGGACCGGCCGACCCGGCTACCGGCTACCGGCCGGTGCGCCGGATCGAGGTGAAGGGACGAGCGGGGGGCCAGCCGGTGCGCATGACGACCAACGAGTGGCTGAAGGCGCGGCAACTGGGGGAGACGTACTGGCTGTACGTGGTGTGGGATCCGCACGAGCCAGAGGCAGAGCCAGTGTGCGTGCAGGACCCGGCCCACGCCCTGGAACACGCTGTCCGGGAAGTGCAGGTCGTGGCCGGGTATGAGGTGCCCGCGGAGGCCATAGTGGGCGAGTCACAGACCCGGTAGGGCGGACAGGGGGATGAATATGCCAGAAACCATCAAGATACAAGGGCGTGAAACAGGCTGATTCCAGATCACGGATGAGGCGAACAGCACTACAATGAGGCGGCCTGATGAGGTGCTGGAAGGGGTAGCGATCAAAAAGGCAAAGATAGTTCCCCTTGCGGGGTCCCATCAGAGCCTCCGATCACATTTTACCAAGATTGGACAGATTGTCAAGCAAAACGGTGTGCTGGTTGCCCAAAGCTGCAAAGCGTGCTATAGTACCTGGTGATATTTCGTGTTACAAAACCATCCCCTGAGTGATATTACCGTGACGAAAACTATCAGAGAATTGAGCGCCCAGGAAGCCGCGTTCCTCTCCCGCCTGGCCGCCGACGGGCAGACGATCTTTTCTGCCGCGCAGGCCCAGGCCTTCTGGAGCAACGGCGAAACCACCGCCAACGCCCTGAGCCGCCTGGTTCGCAAGGGCTGGCTACAACGGCTGGAACGCGGCGTCTACATGCTCATCCCCCTGGAGGCCGGTCCGCAGCGGGCCTGGTCCGAAAGTGCACTGGTGATCGCCCCCCACCTCATCCAGCCGGCCGCCGTGGCCTACTGGTCGGCGCTGCATTACTGGAACATGACCGAGCAGGTGCCGCACACCGTGTTCGTCCAATCCACCCGCCGCAAGCGCCAGGTCGAGGTGTTGGGAATGTGCTTTCGCTTTGTCGTCGTGAGCCAGGCGCGCTTCTTCGGCGTGGCCCGGCGCACGCTGGATGGCAAGCCCATCTACGTCACCGATCGCGAGAAGACGCTGCTCGATGCCGCCGCCCGCCCCGACCTGAGCGGCGGCATCCTGCAACTGGCCCAGGCGTTGCGCACGGCCTGCCCTGACCTGGACTGGGCGCGGCTCGACGACTACCTGGCCCGTTGGGGTGGGGGCGTGGTGGTCAAGCGGCTGGGCTATCTGGTCGAGACGCTGTCCCTGCCTGTCCCCGACCTCAAATACCGCCTGGAGCGGTGGCAGGGGCTGCTTTCCCAGGGCATCTCCCCGCTCGAACCGGCGGCGCGGGCCGAAGGGCCGGTCATCACGCGCTGGCGCATCCGTGCCAACGTGGCTGTGGCTGCGCCGGGGAGGAACATAGAATGATCGCCGAAGCCGAAATCCGGCGCTACGCGGCGCAGTGGGGCGTAGACCCCATGGTGGCGGACCTGGACTACGTCCTGGGCTGGTTCCTGGCAGCGCTGTATGGCACGGCGAGATCGGCCGGACTGCTGCGCTTCAAGGGCGGTACGTGCTTGCGCAAGTGCTACTTTGCCGACTATCGCTTTTCGGAAGATCTGGACTTTACCGCCACGGCGCCCCTTCCGTCCGAAACGCTGATGGAGTGGGTAGAACGCGCCATGCGCTGGGCAGCCGACCACGACGGGCCAGATTTCGTCGCTGCTCCTGCGCGGTTGGAGGTGGTGGAGGACGAGTACGGCAGCGAGTCGTACCAGGTGCGCGTGTACTACCGGGGCCCCTTGCGTTGGGGCGGCTCGCCACGTGCCATCCGCCTGGACGTGACACGCGCCGAGCGGCTGCTTCTGCCCGCTGCTCCCCGCCGTTTGATCCACGTCTACTCTGACACTGAAGCGTTGGGGCAGGTGGAGATTGCCTGCTATGCCCTGGACGAAATCATGGCCGAAAAGATCCGGGCCGTGGGCGGGCAGCGGCGCTTCGCCATCTCCCGCGACCTCTACGACATTCACCAATTGGTGCAGGCGGGAGTCTCGGTGGCCGGCGTCGCGCCGTTGTTGCCGGCCAAGTTCGTGGCGCGTGGAATGGATATGGCCGCGCTATCCGTCGAACGCCTGCTAGAGAGCCGTGCCGAATTCGAGCGGGACTGGCAGCGGCGGCTGAGTTACCTGGTGTCGAGCGCCAATGCTGTGACCTTTGCAGCGGCCTGGCAGAGCACGGTCGAGGCGGTGCACCTGGCACAAGAGATGATGCAGCGATGAAGCAACCTGACGCTTGCACTGTCCGCATTACAGACGCCCAAGGGAAAACCCTGGGCACTGGCTTTCTCGTCTCCACCGAGGGACTGATTGCCACCTGCGCCCACGTGGTGAGGGGGAAGGAGCCATGTATTGCCTTCCCCGGCGGTGAGCCGCGCCCGGCCCACGTCGTAGCCACCGACGAGGCCCACGATGTGGCCGTCCTGCGGGTGATAGGCGATTTACCGCCCGATGCAGTCCCTGCCCGCCTGGGCCACTCCGCCGACGCTTATCACCAGGACTTCTGGAGCCGGGGCTATCGGCCAATGGAAGGACTGGAGGGTATTCCCGCTGAAGGGAAAGTGCTGGACGCCGTGAGTGAGGCGCCCGGGTATCCGGGTGTACGCCACATGCCGCTGGTGCTGCAGACCCAGCATGTGCGAGGTGGGATGAGCGGCGCGCCGATCTACGTCCCTGACCTGGACCTGGTGGTAGGGATGATCACCGATTCCTGGGACAGCCTGAAGGCTGGGACCTTCCCTTTCGATCAGAACACTGCCCTGGCCACCCCAACCGAGGCCATCGCCGCTCTTTGCCCGGACGTTCCCCTCTGCGAGCCGCGCCTGGCTCCGGCGCACCGGCCGTTTGGTGTGCCCTTCCAGGCCCCGCCCGTGCCGCGCTACTTCGTCCCTCGCCCGGAAGTGACTGACGACCTCAAAGCCCTCCTGCTGACTGAGGAGACCGCTGCGCCTGGTGCTCTGGTCGTCAGTGCGGTCCACGGACTGGGTGGCATCGGCAAGACCACGTTGGTCGCCGCGCTGGCCCACGACCCTGACGTGCAGGCTCGCTTCCCCGACGGCATCCTGTGGGTCACACTGGGCCAGCAGCCGGAGGCTCTCTCCCACCTGCACGAGTGGATTCAGGTATTGCGAGACTATGATTTCCACCCGACCACAGTTGATGGCGCATCGGCCCATCTGCGCACCCTGTTGCACGGCAGGTCCTGCCTGCTGGTCGCGGACGACGCCTGGCAGGCCGAAAGCGTGCGCCCGTTCCTGGTGGGTGGGGGACACTGTCGGGTGCTGGTTACCACCCGCGACGCCACGTTGGCCCGCAAGGTGGGTGCCCATCTCTACGACCTGGATGTGATGACCGAAGCGCAGGCATTGGCTCTCTTCGAGGCCCGCTTGGGGCCACTGGACGGCAACCACGAGCAAGCGGCGGCGCTGGCCCGCGAGTTAGGCCACCTGCCTCTGGCGCTGGAACTGGCAGCGGCACAGGTGGAAGGCGGTTCCTCCTGGGCCGATCTGTTGGAGGTCTTCCGCCGGGAGTTGGCCGACCTGAGGGTGCTAGACCTGGACGAGGCGACCTACCGCAACGAGAGCCTGCGTCTCTCCTTCCGCCTGAGCCTGGAACAACTGTCGTCGGACGACCAGGAGGCGTTTGCCTGGCTGGGAGTGCTGCCGGAAGACGTGCGCCTCAACCCGGCCATGGCTGCCACGCTGCGGAATCAGCCGGAGACGGAGTCTCGCAAACGGCTGCGTCGGCTGCGCGACAAGGCGCTGCTGAAAGGCGTGGGGGAGGAACAGTACACCGTTCACGACCTGCTGCACATCGAGGCTGGGCTGCAGCTGAAGGAGCACATGTCGCTGCCGGAGGCGCATGCCGCGCTGCTCGTGCGCTACCGGGCACAAACACGAGATGGACTTTGGCATACGCTCCCGGACGACGGCTACATCCACGAGCGCCTGGCCTGGCACATGGAGCAGGCCGGGCAGGGAGAGGCTCTCCATGCTCTGCTGCGAGAGGAGACGGTGGAAGGGCGGAATGCCTGGTACGAGGCCCGCGAGCGGCTGGGCCAGACGGTGGGCTACCTCGCGGATGTGGCCCGCGCCTGGTGGCTGGCAGAAGAGGCCTTCGCCGCTCGCTCCTCGCCCCTCGCCATTGGCCTCCAGTGCCGCTATGCCCTCGTCACAGCTTCGCTTAACAGCCTGGCGCAGAACGTCCCCCCAGCGCTGTTGGTGGCACTAGTGGAGAAGGGCATGTGGACCCCGCTCCAGGGGCTGGCCTATGCTCGCCAGTCACCGGAACTGGAGCGGCGGGCGAAGGCACTAGCCGGGCTGGCACCGCACCTGCCGGAGCCGCTGCTGCAGGAGGCACTGGCGGCGGCGCGAGAGATTGAGGATGAGAGGTGGCGGGCGAAGGCGCTGGTCGGGCTGGCACCGCACCTGCTGGAGCCGCTACTGCGGGAGGCGCTGGCAGTGGCGTGGAGGATTGATAACGAGAGGTGGCAGGCAGAGGCATTGGCTGGACTGGTCCCCCGGCTGGCAGAGCTGGGTTCCCCCCGGGAGGCGCTGGCAGTGACGCGGCGGATTAAGGATGATGGGAGGCGGGCCGAGGCACTGGCTGGGTTGGCTGCGCAGATGCCGGAACCGCTGCTGGGGGAAGTGCTGGCAGTGGCGCGGGAGATTGGGGACGAGAAGTGGCGAGCCGAGGCATTGGCCGGGCTGGCAGCATACCTGCGGGAGCCGCTGTCGCACGAGGCACTGGTGGCAGCGCGAGAGATTGAGGACAAAGGGGAACGGGCGAAGGCGCTGGCCCGGCTCGTTCCCCGGCTGTCGGACCTGGGCCACCACCAGGGGGCACTGGCGGCGGCGCGGGAGATTGGGGACGAGAAGTGGCGGGCCGAGGCGCTGGCCGGGCTGGCAGTGCACCTGCCGGAGGATTTGAGAGAGCAAGCGCTGCAGGAGGCGCTGGCGACGGCGCGAGGGATTGAGGATGAGGAGTGGCGAGCAGTGGCGCTGGCTGGGCTGGCGCCGTACCTACCAGCGGATTTGAGGGGACAAGTGCTGTGGGAGGCGCTGGCGGCCACGCGAGAGATTGGGAACGAGAGGAGGCAGATAGTGGCGCTGGCTAAGCTGGCAATGCACCTGCCAAAGCCGCTGCTGGAGGAGGCGTTAGTCAGACTGATGGCGCACCTGCCGGAGCCGTTGCTGGAGGAGGCGCTGGCGACGGCGCGGGAGATTGGGGAGGAGCAGGAGCGGGCGGAGGCGCTAACCGGGCTGATTCCTCGACTGGCCAAGTTCGGCTACCCCTGGGCGACATTGGTGGTGTTGCCGGAGATTGGGGACGAAGGGGAACGGGCGAAGGCACTGACCGAGCTGATTCCTCGGCTGGCGGAGTTGGACTACTTCCAGGAGATGCTGGCGCTGGCGTACTGGATTGACAGTGGGGAGAGTCGAGCGGAGGCAGTGACCAGGCTGGCGGCACACCTGCCGGAGCCACTGCTCGGGGATGTGCTAGCGGCGACGCGCAAGATTGAGGATGCAAGGTGGCAGGCGGAGGTGTTAACCGGGCTGGCGGCACACCTGCCAGCGCCACTGCTACGGGAAGCACTTGCAGTGGTGCGGAAGATTGGGGATGAAGAGCCGCAGGCAATAGCACTGGTGCGGCTGGTGGGACACCTGCCGGAGTCATTGCTGGGGGACGCGCTGGCGGCGGCGCGGGAGATTGCGGATGAGGTGACACGGGCGATGGCACTGGCCGAGCTGGCAGCGCACCTGGCGGGGCCACTGCTGGAAGAGGCGCTGGCGGCGGCGCGGGAGATTGACGGTGAGGAGTGGCGGGCGGAGGCACTAGCTGGAATGGCAGCACACCTGCCAGAGGATTTGAGAGAGCGAGTACTGCAGGAGGCGCTGGCGACGGCACGGGAGATTATGGATGAGATGACGCGGGCGATGGCATTGGCCGGGCTGGCAGCGCATCTACCGTGGCCACTGCTGGAGGAGGCGCTGGCAGCGGCGCGAGAGATTGATGAGGGGTGGCACGTAGTGGCGCTGGCTGGGTTGGTTCCTAGGCTGGCGGAGGCGGGCTACCCCCAGGAGGCGCTAGCAGCGGCACGAGAGATTGGATGGGAGCAGGAGCGGGCCAAGGCGTTGGCGACACTGGTCCCTCACCTGCCAGAGGGACTGAGAAGCGAAGTGACGCAGGAGGCACTAGGAGAGTGCTGAAAAACCCTATAGGGTTCATGCGATACTGGCGTATTCATGCAACATGTGCTACAATGTGCGCCATACTACTGATCACTCACATATCCAGGGAGAAGTGAGCCATGCTCGGACACCGCAACCCGCAGCGCAGTCTGTTCAGCGCACAGTCTTTGCCTCATCAGGTCGATCCCGACTCGTTCTATGGCCGGATGGGAGCCATCAGCCGCCAACTGTTCCAGGACGACGACCTGCAGGACATGTACTGTCCGGACAACGGCCGACCGAGCTTACCACCGTCGCTGATGTCTGGGGCGCTGCTCCTGCAATTCCACGACGACGTATCGGATGGCGAAGCGGTAGAGCGCACCCTATATGACCTGCGATGGAAAGTGGCCTTGGATTTGCCGCTCGACTTTCCTGGGTTCGATCCTTCCAGCCTCAGCGTGTATCGCCAGCGCTTGAGTGAGAACGGCCAAGAACGGTACGCCTTCGACCGCTTCGTGGCAGTCGGACGCGAGGCGGGCTTCATTCCGGACAAGGTCACCTTGCTCACCGATACCACCTGGGTCAAGGGGGCCGGTGCGGTGCAGGATACCTATACACTGCTGCGGAAGGGGCTCCGCAAGTTGCTCAGGACCCTGGGGTATCATCTGCCCGGTCGGCGGCAGGGCCTCTGCCAGCGGGTGCGAGAACTGGTGGAAACGTACGTGGACCAGGATCGCAAAGCCGAGATCGACTGGTCAGACCCGCAAGCGCGGGTCGGGCACCTGAAGGTCCTGGTGGATGATACGGAAGCCGCCTTGGAGCTAGCCGCGGAGCAGGCAGATGACGCGGAAGTGCGGACCATCGGCTGGTTGTTGACCAAGATTCTGGGGGATGACGTGGTGACCGATGAAGAAGGCCGCCCTCAGATTGGTGAGGGCACGGCCTCCGGCCGCGTCATTAGCATAACTGACCCCGAGATGCGTCATGGGCGCAAGAGCGCCTCGCGTCGTTTCGATGGCTTCAAGACCAGCGTGACCACAGAAGTGACCAGCGAACTGATCGTGGACATCGCCGATGTGCCCGCCCCCGGTAGCGATGGGGCGCACTTGATGCCGACCATTGAGCGGGTCGAAGCCCACGCCGGGGTGACGGTGGAGCGGGTGATTGCGGACGGCGCCTATGGCAGTGGGGATAATCGGGCGGCGTGTGCTCATGACCCCGGCCATCGGATCGACTTGGTTTCACCCGTGAGCCAGCCCCATGACCCCGCGGTGCACAAGTCAGCCTTCCAGATCGACCTGCCGGCCCGACGCGCTACGTGCCCCCACGGCTACACCGTCACCGGCGAAGACAGAAAGGACAGGCAAGGTAGACCCATCCTGGCCTTTACGTTCGCCCGCTCCGATTGTGAAACCTGCCCGTTGTTTGACCGCTGTGTGCACAGCCAAGCGGCCGGACGTACGGTGTGTACCCACGCGCACGAAGTCCTGTTGCAGGAGGCGCGCCAACGCCAGCAGACCGACGAGTTCCAAGTGCTGTACCGGTTGCGTGGCCGGGTGGAGGGCAAGATCGCGGAGCTGGTTGACCACGGCCTACGAGAGACCCACTACCGGGGAGAACAGAAACGTCAACTTCAGCGCTTGTGGACTGGCGCCGCAGTCAACCTGAAACGGTTGTTCAAACTCGCCCAAGCCAAGAACGCGGATTTGGGTCTTGTCCTGGCTCACCTGAGGCCGGGTCAGATGGGACTGGCACCAGGATAGCCCGGCCAAGAGCCAGATTCGGCGGCCAAGGGGGCTGAGGATGACCAGGCAGCGACTCAGAATGGCCCGCCTTCGGCAGCAAAACCTGCCCCTGTTGCCGCCAACTGTCAGTTCGGTCAGCCTATTGCATTGTCAAGGTGCAAGTCCCCCCAAAAACAGGGGGTTTTTCAGAGGTCTCCTAGTACATCACGGTGGTGCCGGAACAACAGCCGCCGGTCTCAGGGCAGGTGTTCCTTCTGTCGTCGTCCCCTTCTTTGGCGATCAGCCATTCTGGGGGCAGCGCGTGGCGGAACTAGGGGTTGGGCCAGAACCCATCCCGCGACGGAAACTGACGGTTGAGCGACTTGCGCAAGCCATTCAGGAGGCTTTGACGAATCAAGCGATGCGTCAGCGCGCGGCCGCTCTGGGGGCGAAAATCCAGGCCGAAGATGGCATCGCACGCGCAGTTGCCCTAGTCCAGCAGATCGAAGAGCGTGGGCCAGCCTACCGATGACCCGCACTTTGCTGAAGGAATTCAAAGCGGCCTACAGGCTAAAGGAGGCCAACATAAACCGCCAGAAGTTGCTACAACCGCTGATTAGCGCCAGTTTGGTTCTCTTATTCTTGGTTGGGTGTAACGCGCCTGCAACGCCCACACCAACGCCTATCCCGCCTACAGCAACGGCAACGCCTCCCCCTGCGCCGACGGCAACCGAAGCGCCGTTGCCCACCGCGACCCCGGTGACGCCGGGCAATGCCTTGGCCACGCCGACCCGCGCGCCGACAACTGCGCCCGCGGTTTCCTCGTCGCCCTGTACGGCGATTGGACAAACGCTTAGAAGCTCTACAGACAATGCCGATCTGGTGTGCGTCCCTGCGGGCGAATTTCTGATGGGTAGCGCCGACAGTGACAAGGACGCTGAAGACAACGAAAAGCCGCAGCACAAGGTTGACCTGGACGCCTTTTGGATTGACCGTACCGAAGTGACCAACGCGCAGTATAACAAGTGTGTACAGGCTGGCCAATGCACGGCCTCGAGTTATGCGAGTGACCCGAGATACAATGGCGACACACAACCGGTGGTTGGCGTGACCTGGAACGATGCCACGACCTATTGTGAGTGGGCGGGACGGCGACTGCCGACCGAGGCGCAATGGGAAAAGGCGGCGCGAGGCACCGATGGTCGCTTGTATCCCTGGGGCAACCAGATGGCCACCTGCGATTATGCAGTGGTGGCAGTGGCGTACGACAGCGAGACTGGCTGCGGAAAAAAGACGACCTGGCCTGTGGGCAGCAAGCCCATGGGCGCCAGTCCCTATGGCGCGCTGGATATGGCGGGCAACGTGTGGGAGTGGGTAGAAGACCGGTATGATGCAGAATACTATGCCAATTCCCCATCAAAGAATCCAACCGGGCCATCGTCTGGGTCGGATCGCTTGCTGCGCGGGTTCGGCTGGTACTATGATACCGGCGGCGTCCGCGCGGCGTACCGCGGCTACGCCGACCCGGACACCCCTCTCGACTACTTCGGGTTTCGGTGTGTGATTGGGGCGTTGCCAGGAGGGTGAGCTAGGGGAGACCGCACTCCCTGAGGCTTGATACAGCTCCGTAAGGCGTGGTGCGTGGGGGAAAGTGAGGTGTAATGTGGCATCGGAAGCAAAGGTCACGTGGGTCGGGCCGGGGCTGAGGCTGGTGGGAGAGGCCTCCAGCGGCCCGGCTATTGTGCTGGACCACGTCTTGCCGGGGGAGGAAGGGCGGGAAACCGGCCCCCGGCCGTTGGAACTGCTATTGATCGGACTGGCCGGTTGTTCGGCGATGGACGTCGTCTCCATCCTGCAGAAAAAGCGCCAACCAGTCACCGGCTTGCAGGTCAAGGTGACGGCGGAGCGGGCGGACGAGCATCCGCGGGTCTACACCCACATCCACCTGGAGTACGTCGTGACAGGCCAGGGCGTGGAGCCCCAGGCGGTGGAGCGGGCGATCGAACTTTCGCAGACCAAGTACTGCCCTGCCTCGGCCATGCTCAGCAAGGCGGTAGAGATCACCACCTCCTACCAGATTGTGCAGGAGTGAACGATTGCTGAGGCTGGGGGCTCACGAATCCATCGCCGGCGGGCTGCACCAGGCGTTCGAGCGCGCCCAATCGGTGGGCTGCGAGGCAGTGCAGGTGTTCGTCAAGTCCAACCGCTCCTGGGCGGTTCAGCCGCTGGCTGAGGAGGAGATTGCCCGCTTCAGAGAGAGGGCGCAAGAGACCGGCATCCAGCCGGTGGTGGGCCATACCTCGTACCTGCTCAACCTGGGCACGCTCGACGAAGCGCTGTGGGCCAGGTCACGCGACGCGCTGATCGTCGAACTGGAGCGGTGCGAGGCGCTGGACATCCCCTACCTGGTGCTCCATCCAGGCTCACACGTGGGGGCCGGGGAAGAGGCAGGGCTGGCGCAGGTGGCGCAGGGGCTCACGGAGGTGCACGCGGCGACTCCGGGCTTCCATGCCCAGATTCTCTTGGAGAGCACCGCCGGGCAAGGGACCAACCTGGGGTACTCATTCGAGCACCTGGCCTGGCTGATGGAGCACACGCGGGAGGGGGAACGGCTGGGGGCCTGCCTGGACACCTGCCACGTCTTCGCTGCCGGGTACGAGCTCCGCACGCTGGAGGGGTACGCGGCGACGCTGGAGGTCTTCGACCGGGTCGTCGGCCTGGCGCGGCTCAAGGCGCTTCACCTGAACGACTGCCTGGGGGACCTGGGGAGCCGCAAGGACCGGCACGCCCACATCGGCCAGGGGCACATTGGGCTGGAGGGCTTCCGCCACCTGCTGAATGACCCCCGCCTGGCAGGGCTGCCGGGCCTCCTGGAGACGCCCAAGAGCGATGACCTGCACGAGGATCGGGAGAACTTGCAGGTGCTGCGGGCATTGTGGGGGCGTGAAACGTGAAACGTGAAACGTGAAGCCGGCGTACTCGCCGGCCGTGATGCGTGTTCCGTGGTGCGTGAATGGCTAGCAACGGAATACGAAACACGCAACACGGACTCCGCATTCCGCATTCCGCATTCCGCATTACGAATGGATGTTTCTGATGGCTTCTTCCGCTTATGACCGGGGCATGCTGCTGCTGGAGGTGCTGTTGCTCCGGCGGCTGCGGCGGCGCATGTTCCCGGCGGTGCGTGGGAACGTGCTGGAGTTGGGGGTGGGGACGGGCGTCAATCTGCCGCTCTACGTGCCACCCGCGCAGGTGACAGGCTGCGACGCCAGCCGGGAGATGCTGGCCTGGGCAGCCCGCCGGGGGGCGCGCGTCCCTGCGGCGCTGGTCCAGTCCGATGCCCAGCGCCTCCCTTTCGCTGACGGCAGTTTCGATGCAGTGGCGGGTTCACTGGTGTTCTGTTCGGTCGCCGACCCGCTACGGGGGCTGGTTGAGGCCCGGCGGGTTCTGCGCCCGGGGGGACGGCTGATGCTGCTGGAGCACACGCGCGGCAGTGGCCTG